>JACQKR010000017.1 GCA_016204425.1 Candidatus Levyibacteriota bacterium | reverse complement strand
TGACGGTTCTAGAAAGGATAGAAAATCAATCTAAAAATAAAATACATGCCTTTTAAGGTAGCTGGTTGTTAATTGTTTCAATAGCTAAAAATATAGATACAACCTTAGTATGAATAAAAGGAGAAAAATAATACTGTTTTGCTTACTTATTAGTTCAGTTGTTGCAGTCATCAGCTACAACTTTTTCCTCCACAAGTCATCAAAAACTTCTGTAAAAGGAGCGCAGACAAGTGTTTCACCAACTCCCACTTTTACACCAAGCCCGACACGCTCTCCGACTTTAACACCGACACCAACAAATAAACCGATATCGGTGAGAGCTCAGCCAACATCGCAAGCTAAGCAATCTGGGGGCTGGTACTGGCGATCAGAAATAGGTCGCGCCCAGCGCTGGCTAGGAACTGATGCGCAAGGAAAAGATATTTGGAGCGATACAGGAGACCAACCACGCCAAGCTCACTATAATACCTCCCCTCCGAGCGATTCTAAGAATTATGATGAAATTGGTGGCTATCCGAGGGACCCATCTTATTACAGAGTTGTCCTTAGCCCTCAATCACAACAAATCACACCAACACCAAATTCAGGAACAGTATCTATGTCTCAAAGCATGCAAACAAAATAAGTAAAAGTAAGCGAACAATAGGTAAAAATATCTCAATAATTTAGTATGTGGTGGAAAATATATTTTTGGTTCATGCTTGTAATTGTCATTATTGGTTTTGGAGATAGTTTAATGAAGCTATCTCAATGGGCTTTTGCAGATTTTATCGCTTTTATTGTTGGAGTTTTGGTAATGGTAGGCTTGTACGTTTTCGTTTATAACAAACGACTTCTACCTCGGAACTCTTGGAAAATGATACTTTGGGTATATGTTACGTATACGCTTTTAGACTTAATTTATGCTTCTACGCAAATAGGTGTTCTTTCTATTTTCAAAAGCAACATATACGATTTGTCGTTCTTTGGCTACCTTTTTGCTGTTTTAATTTCACTCCCTGAGTTTTATGCATTATACAAATTAGGATATGAAGGAAGTTGGGGACGGTCCTGAGAAAGATTGATACAAATAAGCTCTAAGCCTTCTCCTTCTTTATAATCTGGAAGCCAATGATTTGACTTCCAGAGAATAGTTAAGGAGTTGGTGTGGGTGTAATTACAACCTCACAGTTTGATATACTTCCACCTTCACAGGTGTCTGTATCGGCTCCTCCATTGACAAGAGATGCCATTCCTGGAGCTCGTAAATCATCATTTCCGGATTCTCCAAAGAAAGATACGGCACCTGTGCCTTTTACCGTATCATTGCCACTACCGCCTCTTACCGTGTCAGCTAAGCCGTTAGCAACAACGTTATCATTGCCTTCACCGGCGTTTACGTCACTTGCAGCATCTGCGCTTGTGACGATACAGTCATCTCCACCGAACCCATTTATTGAGTCAGATCCTCCCATTCCGAAGATAAGATCGCGTCCCGCAGTTCCGTTGAGCTCTTCGGAGCCTGATGTTCCAACAATTGTGTTATCAAATGTCATGCTGGAGCATTGAGCAGGAGTTGCAGGAGGAATTGGTTGTGTCTCAGTCGGAGTAATAACAACTTCACAATTCACATTGTGTCCTGACTCACAGGTATCCGTCCCTGAACCACCGTTTGCAAGTGATGCTGTCCCTGGCGCTCGAAGCTCATCGCTGCCACCTTCGCCATAGAAAGAAACAGCTCCCTGGCCAAACATTTTGTCACTACCGGCACCGCCTCTGACAGTATCAGCGCCGTGAGCGACAACGACATCGTTCCCGCCACCTGCATTGACTTTACTTGCTGCATTATCACTTGTAACAATGCAATCATTGCCACCAAGTCCGTTAATGCTGTCAGATCCGCCCATACCAAAAATAAGATCTCTTCCGGATGTGCCGGTAAGCGTCTCTGATGCTTCAGTTCCGACAATTGTTTTCGTAAATGTCATCCCTGAACATTCACTTGGCGTGGCAGGGGTTACTGCTGCGACAGTTGCAGGGTTTGCAAGGACAAAGACAACAAGAATTACTACAAAAATATTAAATATTTTTTTCATATTTCTTTCACCTCCTCCCGCACTTCATATTGATTATGCATGACTTATTATTATCAGTGCAACTATAACCGTTGCTAGCTTACTGATTTCCCTCTTGACAAGAAACGGTATATAGTATTACGCTTAAGTTGTCTGCTACTGCAGTAGTATGACTTGCCAAAAAAAATACTATTCTAGAGTGGTATTTTTCAGGGACTCGGTATATTGAAAAATATACCAAACAATCCAATAAATATGTTGCAAAACATATGAAAGGTAAAGCATAAAGGCCTGTTCACAAATGGGCCTTTTTGCTTTTATCAACAATTAAGCAATCTTTTCAACCGTGTATAAGATAATCCCCTGCGGGATAGTGATGGTAACCGACTCACCAACTTTTTTCCCCAGCAATGCACGGCCAATCGGAGAATGTTCTGAAATCAAATTTTTTGCCGGATCAGCCTCTCTGCTGCTTACGATCTGATAGGTTACGCTGTTTTTTCCTTCACGGATGGAAACGGTGCTCCCGAATGAAACGGAGTGAGCCGTTATCGGTTGCGTAACGACACTTGCTTTCAATAATGAGGAAACCTCTCGAATCTGCCTGTCAATAAAGGAAAGCTTTAAACGTGACGCTTTATAATAGCCATTCTCGCTCAGATCTCCCATCTCCCGGGATTTTTTTAGGTGTCCAACAGCATCGACACGTTGGATTTTCAGCTGTTCGTATTCTTTTTGTAAGGCTGCAAGTCCTTCTTTCGTAATTTTTATGTGTTGCTGCATGTTCTTTTATAGTATAGTATACCCTTCAGCTTTGATTTTGCAAAAAAATTGTACAAAATCAAAGCTGGGGCATAATACATTATTTGCAAACCTGAGTTAAAGGAGTATACATGCGGGTAAAGAGGGAAACCGAACCAAAAAAACCGAGAAGAATTTCTCCTTCTCGGTTTATGCCAACTGACTCATTATTCGATAAGCCTGCCTGCCTAACAAAGCCTGTCGATTTTTATCATCAAGAGTTTACCGAAATTATTGTCGATCAAGTTTGTTCAAACTTATATATCCCCAGTATAGGAAGTATGTGTAAGGAGAAAAGACCATTTTTTGTAAGAATTATGTAACAGTGTCTGGTTGGCTCGACTTACGAGGCGTAATGTATCTTCAGCAATAAATTGCAAAAGAAAATGATAAAAATTACTGTTGCTCTGCTGAAACTGTTTTATTATACGGTTCGCCCTCGCGGATGATAGTAAGCGTGTAGGTGGACCCGATTGCTATATTGGATAACCGCTTATGCAGGTCGTCCAGTCCGCCTACGCCTTTTCCATTCAGGCTCGCAATCATATCCCCTGGAGAAAGTTTTGCTCGTGCTGCCGGGCTATTGCGTTGTACCGTAAGCACCTCAATCATTTTAGGCTCGGGAAGCGAAAAAAACCGTTGCATACGGGGGGATACAGGACGTTCCTGCCCTCCAATGCCGAGAAATACACGCTCCACTTTCCCTTTACTGATGAGTTGTCCGACGACCCAGGTGGCGGTATTTGCGGGAACTGCAAGGCTAATTCCTTGTGCCATCCGAATCATAGCGGTATTGATGCCAATAATATTTCCGCTACTATCAACAAGTGGCCCTCCTGAGTTGCCGGGGTTGAGCGCAACGTCTGTTTGAATAACATTTTCAATCAGCCTTCCGGTATCATTTCTGAGAGACCTGTTAAGCGCTGAGATAACGCCTGTCGATACGGTGCTTTGAAAGCCAAGCGGGTTGCCAATGGCGATTGCCAATTGTCCAACGCGAAGCTTTTCAGAATTGCCAAATTCTGCATGGGGGAGGGAGTCTGCCACAATACGAAGCAGGGCAAGATCAGTTGCTTTGTCGCGTCCCACGACGTTTGCAGTGAGAACTCGTCCGTCAGTAAGGCTTACTTCAGTTGTTTTCATTCCGGAAACAACATGATTATTTGTGAGTACAAAGCCATCGGGCGTAATGATGACACCTGAGCCAATGCCACCTGTATGCTCTTTGGTGCCAATACTGACAACTGCAGGTCCTACTTTTTCAACAACGCCAACGACCGCTTGCGAGTATGCATCCAATATTTCTTCATCTGTTCTTCCTGTCATGCGAAGCATGATCTCGCTCCGCGAGACCATTTTCTCCTTTCCTTTACCCCTGGTGATTTAGAAGCCGAGCGGTTCTTTTACAATAATCATCGTGATTCTGTCAGCATTTATTTCATTGTTGATAATAAGCAGTTTGCTGACATTGCTTCCCGCAGCTCCATACGCTTTTCGTGCTCGATCTGATTCAAGCGGCAGAACATACTCATAGATTCGTTTCATTGCTGCATCAAGATTTTTTGTGATTTTTTGTGCTCCGACAACCCAAACAACGTGCGATGCGCCATACGCATAGGCTGGAAGTTGACTGCCGGTGTTTGAGGCGACAACCACCTTGCCATCTTGTGTGACTGCGTGAACGCTGCCAAGCGCGTATTCCGGTCCTGCACCCAACTTTTGCATATCGAGATGATCTGTTGCCCGATCCATCTTAGAAAGCACATTTTTTATTGATGTATACTTACCGGAATGATGCAGCGTATCGGTTATGCCAAGCGTTGTTAAGGATACGGATGTCATATCCATAACCTCAGACCCTTCTGGCAGAAGGGAGAGAAGTTTTTCTTTTGCCTCAGCTATTGAATTAACAACAACAGGCGTTATGCCATGCGTTTTTAGCGCATCAGCAGTTTTTTGGATAACCGCGTCTGTTGGCACCTTTCCCCATGCTTGTTGATGTATCATAGAGAAAGAATAGCACCTATACTTCCTTTTGTAAAGTACTTACAAAAAGTATAGTATGTGATATAATGCTTTTATGACAGATCATGATAAAACATGCGTCATGCGGGCGATTAAGATAATAGGGAGTAAGTGGACGATATTGATACTTCGGGAGCTGTGTGAAAATAAAAAGCGATTTAACGAGCTCCAGCGCTCGCTCCAAGGCATTAGCCCAAAAACCCTTTCGCTTCGATTAAAAGAGCTGGAAGAAGAGGGGATAGTGCAAAAGAAAATCTTTGCCGAGGTGCCGCTGCACGTAGAGTACTCTTTAACCAGGAAAGGACAGTCACTTCGTGACATTATTGATAAAATGCGGGAGTGGGGGGAAAAAGTAGGGTAGGGTAGCTCTATTTCTTTCGATCTTTCAGCCGATAGACAAACTTCAGCCCCGACCAGTCTTTGTCCACTGCAATTACTTTCACGTCGACTAAGCCTTCTGCCAATCCAATGTCTCGTATGATATTTTCATTGAGGTCAGTAGGGAGGAGAGAAGAGCTCTTCGGCCAGGAGACCCATAGTGATCCAGAGAAGGAAAGTGCCGCTTTGAGCTTCGGGAATAACGACTCCAATTCTTGTTTTACCTGGACGAATATGTGGATAAAATCAAGTGGGAAAGTAGGGTTTGATATAGTTTGAACATACCGGGGAGCAGTAGCAATGAGCAGGTGATAGGGCTTGGGTGAATTGTAGGTATAGATTTGCATACCACTTTTCACACCCAATTTTTCACGGAGAGGACGTAGAGAATATCCTATATCTTTCCTCATGTTTACAGTTCCTTTCTTGATAGTATATAGTAAAAATACTATAATAGTGTATGGATCAACAAGAAAAACACATGGTAGTCGGTCTCACCTTCGATGATGTATTGCTCCTCCCCGCTTATTCGGATTTTCTAAGAAGTGATATTGATCTCTCGACAAGCATAACACGAACCATTCGTCTTTCTCTGCCGATTGTGTCTTCTCCGATGGATACGGTCACGGGAAGCGACCTCGCAATCGCTCTGGCAACGCTTGGCGGCATCGGAATAATTCATCGCAACCTCCCTATTGGTGAACAAGTGGCAGAAGTTGTAAAAGTAAAAGCCCATTCGGCGGGCTCAGGGCAAGAAAAGTTATTGGTCGGTGCTGCAGTTGGTGCAAATAAAGGATTTGAGGAACGTGTTGAAGCGCTTGCTAAAGCTGGTGTTGATATCATTGTTGTTGATTCAGCGCATGGCTTTGCAAAAAGCATTATCGATGCGATTGTCTGGATTAAAGCCGCCTCCCCTTCCCTGCAAGTCATCGGCGGCAATATTGCGACGTATGATGGAGCAAAAGCATTGATTAAGGCTGGCGCTGACGGGCTGCGTGTTGGTATGGGGCCAGGGGCTATTTGTACGACACGCATCATATCAGGCATGGGCGTTCCGCAAATAACGGCAATTCGTGAAACGTATCGCGCAGCAAAAGAAGCAGGAGTGCCGATTATCGCAGACGGAGGGATAAAATACTCAGGAGACATCGTCAAAGCCTTGGCAGCTGGCGCCTCGGCTGTTATGATGGGAAGCTTTTTTGCATCGTGTCTTGAATCTCCCGGGAAGACAGTGAGGCTCAACCGGTCTCAGGTCCCCCATCGCTTCTTGAGTATCTTCAAAAAAGATCAGGAGCTCTATCAGTTCAAGGAATACCGCGGCATGGGATCAGTGGGTGCAATGCAACAGGGAGCTAATGTAAAATCTGAAGACGAGTACCATGGGAAAAGTTATAAAGATCGTGTCCTGGTCGCAGAAGGAGTTGAAGGTTTGGTTCCGGTAAAAGGGACAGTGAAGGAGCTCGTTGATCAAGCGCTGGGAGGGATGAAGTCAGGGTTTTACTATGTGGGTGCAAAATCAATTCCGGAGCTGTGGGAAAAAGCACAGTTTATCCAAATCACTTCAGCGTCACTGGCTGAGAGCCATCCGCACGACATCCTCATCACAAATTCTGGCGAAAATTATTAGTCTACATTTTTCGCTTTCTCGAACCCAACATGTTACAATATAGGACTATGTTGTGGCGAAGAAGTCATGAACGGGAAGCAAGCCAATTTTTAGAAGGACCACCGGTTACCTATCCACTTGAAGTTGTTGTCCTCCCTACTCCAGAAGATGTTGATACGTATGCGGCGAATGCGGTAATCGCGCAACAGAAGATGAAGCCAAAGTCCGTGTATATCATGCCGACAGGGTCAACGCCGAAAGGGTTTTACCAACGTATCGTTGATGCATGCAAGAAGCGACAGGTCAGCTTCAGGAAGGCGACAATTTTCAACCTGGATGAATACTGGAAAATCGATCCTTGGCACCCAGATAGTTATGCATCCTACATGCGAGTAAACCTGATAGACCATATCGATATCAAGGCGAAAAATTGGCATATTCCGAATGGAAATACTGATAATCCGATTGCCGAGGCCAAGCGATATGAAGCATTGCTGAATAAGCATCAGCCTATAGATCTTGCAATTCTCGGCATAGGAATGAATGGCCATATCGGGTTTAATGAGCCGGGGACTGCGGTTGATGCGCCAACAAGTTTTGTCAAGCTGCATCAGTCAACGATTGAGAGGAATTCAGATCAGCTTGTCGCATCGAACGAAACAAAATTACATGCGCTTACGATTGGCCCGGCAGAAATTCTTAAAGCAGATCGTATTATGCTTCTTGCGAAAGGAATCGACAAAGCAGATGCAGTCAATAGAGCAATAAGAGGGCAAGAGACTTCTCAGCTGCCCGCATCGTACTTGCGGCGGAACAAAAAAGTAACGTTTGTTTTAGATGAGGCAGCAGCGTTGTATTTACCAAAAACTATCAGAGGTACGCACTCAAGCCGCCGGGAGGAACAAAGGTACTCTCAAGTGCAGTTTGGTTACAGTGTTTAAGGTCTTCCTCAGTTAAAATATTTTCATCTCGCAGCAGCTTGAATTGGCGCCAGAGGTGGCCGTCTTCAATAATCTCCGGCCAGTCGGTATTGATGCAGAATTTTACCTTGTTCTCTTTGAAGGTCTTCAGGATAAATTTGATTTCATCAATATTTTCAACAGCCTTGGTAACCAAATTTGAAAGCGGACACACTTCGAGAATCACTCCCCTTTTTACAATTTCTTGCATGAGCGCTTTGTCATATGCTGCCCGTATGCCATGGCCAATCCGTTGGGGTTCAAGAAACTCAAGCACATCCCACATATCATCCGCGTCTTTTGTTTCTCCCGAGTGAACGGTGATCTGGAGTCCCGCCTGTTTTGCGCGCTTCATTAACGACTGGTAGTCCTTGCTATGAAACGTTGGTGTTCCGGGTCCAGCAATATCGATACCGACCACGCCCCGTCTGTGATATTTGACCGCTTTCTCGACAATAATTTCGTTTTGCTCATAGGTGAATTCACGGGCAAGACAGAAGATAATGCCTGCTGAGAGCTTATTGTATTCAAGTAATGCCCGCTCCATGCCCCGGAGCATTGCCATGATGACATGATCCAAATCGACTGCTCCCCCTTGGTTATGTTTCATCGGGTTGTTTCGCAGCTCAAGAAGCGTGATGTTATTACGGTATGCGCCGCTCATAATTTCATAGGTCGCCTTCTCAACTGCATAGGTTCCCGATGAAAGCTTATCTAATAAGGGATGGTAAATTTCAGAAAAATACGTATTGAGCTCCATTGTCCGAGTCTGAGAAAGCGTTATATGTTTAATAAATTCGTGATAATCGCGTTTTGGCAGCTTGAATCCTTGCGATTGGGCAATTTGCCAGTAGACAGAGGAATGAATGGAGGTGCTTAAGTGTGCATGGAGCTCGGCGAGCGGGTATGATGGGAAGTGCGTTTCCATACGTCAATGATAGCGTAGTTTTTTGTAGAAAGAAAGATTACAGGGTGTATCCGTCGAATTCAAGAATATTTTCCCGTTTTGTTCCCGTTGTGGCTGCAACAATCGGATATCCGAGGCGAGTCTGGATAAAACTTAAGAATTGTTGTGCGGTCGTTGGTAACTGCATGAGGGATGTTGCGCTTCGACAGTTCGCAGCATTCCATCCAGGCAGCGTTATATAGTGTGGTACGACGTTTGTAAGGTAGCGAATACCGGGTTGGTATGGAATATACTTTCCTTTTTTATCGACATAGTCAGTGCACACGTTAATCGTTTGGTTTTCTTGTGCGATATCAAGGTGGGTTCCAATAAGAACCTCAACTCCTGCCATGCGGGCATTATACGAAAGGAATGCCAAATCAAGAAAGGTAATATCCCGGGGCCTGCCGGTTGTCGTGCCGTACTCATGTGCTTCTTCCCGAACATACGCTGCCCACTTTTCGTCTTTGCTTGCGTTTTTTGGAAGATCATTGAGATCTTTGGGCAACGTAACATGCGTGGGCATTCGCCGTGCGCCGACACTTGAGGTGTAGGTTATTTTGAAAACACCTATTCTCTCTGAAATATCCTGCAGCCGCCAAAACGCTGTTCCTTCCCGAACGCCATAAATTGTTGTATTTGAGGTGGTAACATCAGGGCGAGTTCCGTTCCACGCATCAAGCCCTGCCGCCTGAGCTCCTTCGAAAATGATCCCTGCTGTTGTATCAAGAGATAGTGTTCGATGCAAGGGAAAAGTATTTGTTACGAATTTTCGTTTCAGGAGCCAACTCCGTGCCAACGCAAAGCGTTCGAGAAATATTTTTTTCGACCCAACAGTTCGTTTGGTGGCTTCTTTATTTCGTACGGTTGCTTGAAAGTCCGGGACTTCAATATTTTTTAGATCCCGATCAAATGCCCGGAACTCTTTTTCGTACCTCTCATATTGAGTAGCTAGCCTGTCCCTCCAATTATCAGACATGATATCAAAGATATGCAGGCCAATTCTGTCATAGTGATGCGCGTAGCTTGGTGCAATACCCCGCCCTGTTCCTCCCTCAGCTCGTGCATCTTTCAGGCGATTGACTACTTCCTCCGCTCGTTCTAAATCGGTGCAGAGAATTGCATCATCGGAAAGAAATAGCCGGCCGGCAATGCTTTCCACACTTTTCTCAATATAGGAAACTTCCGTTTGCAGGTCTTCAATATTGATTACCATGCCACGGTCCATGATTCCTGCTGCTTTTTCATACATGACGCTTGATGGAACAAGGTGCAACGCGAGCTTTATGTTTCCTTTCTCGACAGTGTGTCCCGCGTTATTTCCTCCTTGGTATCGAATCACGGTAACGTGTTTTATTTTTTTATTTTTTAGGAGAGACTCAATTTTGTTGTCAACGAGTCGCCCTTTTCCTTCATCCCCAAGAGCGACACCGACAATTGCTGCTGTATTTGGACGAGCAGTATGGGAGAATAATCGTTTCTTGCCTTTCGGCCAGCCAATAGTAATTGCACTTTTTTTATACACTGCGTTGTAATCTTGATTGACGCTTCGATGAGGATCAAGGAAGCGCTGTTCCTGGATGGATGGAAGAATTTTTTGTTTTCTTATCGTTCTTGGCATAGAGAGGCCAAAAAGCAGTATACGATAGAGAGAGAAAGAACGTCAATATGAGAAATGAATGAGAAATGAATAATCAGATATTGTTTTGCTTGGCTTAGAGCGCTACAATAGAGTTGTTTGTGACTGCAATAGAGGGACGGACTATTTTAGCAGAGACTATTGATCCGGAATCAGTTGGTAAAATTATTCCTGAAAAAATAGATATATCAGTTCCACAGGTAATATATCATAAAGACATTCTTCAGTCAGAAACCCCATACACTATTTCTGTGAATCCTGAAGCATGCGCGGATCTTTTTAGAGTAGACGGCATTACAGACAACCAGATACGTCAGATAAAGATAAATATTAGACGAAAAACACGTTCTCCTATTCGAATACCAGGATTTGCTATTGGAGGAATGTATAAGGTTGATAACAACGAAATTACACTATACACAGATTGGCTTTGGAGGATGTATAAGAGGCGTTCGAAAAAGGTTGCAAAACATCTCAAGAATAGAGACTCAATGCCTGTAGAAAAGGAGCAAAAAAATTGGAAAAGGCTGCTTGGAGATCTTCCTTCATCAGCAAATCTAGAAGAGATTGACCAAGGCATAAATAAGAAAGCAGGGAGGATACTGAGATCAGTCTTAATACGTGAAGCAAAGCACTATATTGATTTTAATAACCCTGAATATAGAAAAAAAGCTCAGGCTATGCTCGCTGCTAAGGCAGCACTTATTTATGGTGTAGGCATTGGAACGACCTTGGCTTCTGGGCTCGTGGCAGGCATTTGTGCAGGTGTTGGAACAATGGGTGTTGAATATTTGGTTGATCCTTTAGAGAGAAGAGCCAGAAAATTTACAAAACAAATGAGAAACGATGAAAGATTTACCGCTCTTGTTGAATTCGCACCAAAAGAATCAATGCTATTACAGAGCCTTTCACCAAGCCCCTCCTCTCCTCAGCCTGTGACAAATGGTTAAAATTCAGCTATAATACAGATATGATCCTCTTGGTGGATTTTGGTTCCCAAACAGCCCACCTTATCGCGCGCCGTTTAAAAACCCTTGGAGCCAATGTCGCAATCGTCACTCCTGAAGAAGCATTTGAAAAAGCGAAAGCGCTTTCGCCACAAGGTATTGTTTTCTCAGGAGGCCCGCAATCAGTCTATGCAGAAGGTGCTCCAACGGTCGATAAAGAAATATTTACGCTCAACATCCCTATTCTTGCTATTTGTTATGGTTTTCAGCTCGTAGCATATCTTCTGGGCGGAAAAGTTATTGGTGAGAAAAGAGAATATGGGCCGGCGACATTGCATATGACGAACAGTCAATGGCCGATAGCAAAAAATATTCCAAACGATAGTACTGTCTGGATGAGTCATGGGGATGCAATTGAAGAGCTTCCAGAAGGCTACGCCGTTATTGGGACAACAGAGCATGTCCCCTACGCTTTTGCAAAAGATGAGAAAAAAAAGATAACGGGTATTCTTTTCCACCCGGAAGTCGAGCATACGCAGTATGGGAAGGAATTGTTGCAAAACTTTCTCGATGCCTGCGGGGTGATTCCGGAAAATGTAAAAATAGATATTGAGAAGATTGTTGATGAGATTCAAGTTTTAGTAAAAGATGCATACGTCATTGGCGCTATTTCAGGAGGAGTGGATTCAACAGTCGCCGGCGCATTAACAGCAAAAGCAATTGGGGACCATTTTGTTCCAATGTATGTAGAAAATGGGCTGATGAGAGAAACGAATCGAAAACATGTGAAAGCAATTTTTGAACATTTTGGGATAAAAGCAGCTATTGTTGATTGCGAAGAGGAAATGCTGAAGCGATTGAAAGGACTGGATGATCCCGAGGAGAAGAGGAAGGCTATCGGTAAATTTTATATTGATATTTTTGAGGGAGAAATGGAAAAATACATCAAGGCGGGAAAAGACATCAGATTTTTGATGCAGGGAACGATCTACTCGGATGTGATTGAAAGTAAAGGGACAAAGCATGCGGATAAGATAAAATCCCATCACAATGTTGGAGGGCTGCCTGAAAAAATGAAGCTGCGCCTCCTTGAGCCGGTGCGCGAATACTATAAAGACGAGGTGCGGCAGATTGGAGCGCTTTTAGGATTGCCAAAAGACTTTATTAGCAAGCAGCCGTTTCCAGGTCCCGGCTATGGTGTTCGCATTAGAGGAGAAGTCACCAAGGAGCGATTGGCAAAGGAAAAACACGCAGACCGTATTCTTCTTGAAGAGCTGGAAAAAGCAGATGTATTGCAAAAAGTGTTCATCTCCTTCCCTGTCATGACTGGGGCAAACTCTGTTGCCGTCAAGGGCGATGGGAGATTTTTTGGAGAAGTTATAGCGCTTCGGATCGTTGAGTCACAAGATGTAATGACAGCGACGTGGGCACGAATTCCCTATGAGGTGCTGCAGCGGATTTCGTCACGGATTGTGAATGAAGTTATAGGCATTTCCCGTGTCGTCTACGATATCTCTACCAAGCCCCCAGCAACCATGGAATGGGAATAGCAGGGTTGCAAGTTCTGTAATAATCCTATATTATTGCTAGTTGCCATGAAAAAAACAGTCGTTTTCGGTGTCACCAGCGGGATTGCCGCGTATAAATCGGTCGAGCTCGTCAAGCAATTGAAAAAAGAAGGTGTGACTATCCATGTCGTGATGACTGCCTCAGCTTCAAAGATGGTTAACCCGAAAGAGTTTGAGAAAGCTTCAGGAAATCGCGTGTACACAGAGCTTTTTGATCGGGATTTCGATTATAAAGCTATCCTGAAAGCTCGAAAAGTTGACCACATTGATCTTGCGGATCGAGCCGATGTCATTGTAGTTGCTCCGGCAACAGCAAATATCCTTACAAAAATTGCTCAAGGAATTGCTGATGATTTTTTAACCACAATGCTGCTTGCAGCAAACTCCCCCATTATTCTTTGTCCTTCGATGAATGCGCATATGTGGAATAATCCGATTGTTAAGGAGCATGTCGCAACGCTTCAGAAACGTGGCTTTATCATTATTCCGCCCGAGCGGGGAATGCTTGCGTGCGGATATGAAGGGCCCGGACGATTAGCGCATTTAGAAGCGATACAAGAAGAGATTCTTAGACAAATCACGTATAGCAAATCGCTTCTTGGCAAGAAAGTGCTGGTGACTGCAGGCGGAACAATTGAAAAGATTGATGACGTGCGATTTATTGGCAATAAAAGCACAGGGAAAATGGGTGCTTCCCTTGCTGATGAATGTGTGCTGCGGGGGGCCGAGGTGACCCTCCTTCGTGCGAGGAGCGCTGTTGAGCCACGCTATGTCATGCAACAGGTCGAAGAGTTTGAAACAATCGAAGACTTGCAGGAGTTAGTGCGAAAGCACGTATCAGGTGTGGATATCGTAATCCACACTGCCGCGGTTGGTGATTTTCGCGTAAAGGAAAAGCAGAGTGGAAAGACCTCAAGTAAGAAGGGCGTGGTGCTTGCGCTCAGCCCGGCAATAAAAATAAGCAATACGATCAAGCAATGGAATCCGAAAGTGACGCTGGTCCTCTTTAAGGCAGAGTACGCTGTATCGGAGGAAGCATTGGTAAAGCGTGCAAAGGAGAAATTACTTGAAAGCGATGCAGATGTTATAGTCGCAAATGACGTGAGTAAAAAAGATCGGGGCTTTGCAGCGGATACGAATGAGGTGCTTATCGTTACAAAGACTGAAACAAAAAAAATTACACTTCGATCAAAACGAGAAGTTGCGAAAGAAGTTGTAACATACTTGAGTAAAGCATTGTCATTCTGAGTGCCTGCCTGCCGGCAGGCGGGAAGCGAAGAAACTTTTATTAAATAAGATGTTTCGCTACGCTCAACATGACAGCATAATATGCAAGAAGCACACGCATTTGCACCGGGAAATATCAGCTGTTTTTTTAAAATCCATCCCCAAAACGATCCACGATGGAGAGGAAGTTTAGGGCTTGGGTTTACCGTCAATGAAGGTGTTCTGGTTACCGTAACAAAGGCAAGAGAAACAACAATTCTGTTTAACGATAGGAAAATGGATTTTTTGCCGGTCCGCTACGTTATCGATCATCTGACAAAAGAAACGGTAAAGATTGTCATTACTTCTCCCCTTCCTTTAGGTTGCGGATTCGGGTTAAGCGGCGCGAGTGCCTTAGCAACGGCATATGCGCTCAATACGTTGTTCTCATTAGAAAAATTACCAAAAGATCTTGCTATCCTTGCGCATACGGCGGATGCTTTCCATCAAACAGGGCTTGGTGACGTTGTGAATCAATTTTTCGGCGGGTTTCTTGTGAAACTGAAGCCAAGCTCGGAATTTACAGTTCAGAAAATTCCATTAACCAGGATCCCTGTGTACTATGCATATTTTAGCGAACTTTCAACCGTAGCAGTTCTGAGCGATCGCTCCCTTCAAGAAAAAATAAATGATGCTGCCTCGGAAGCGCTCAGCGAAGTCGAGAAGGCGCTCAAAAAGTCAGTGCGCTTTCGCGATCTTATCGATATTTCATACGTATATTGTAAGAAGAGCGGGTTATTGCAGGACAGACAAACGAAAGACACGATTGCTGCAATACAAAGAAGCAACGGGCATGCATCCATGATTATCCTTGGCAACGCAGTCTATAGCGATATTCCGTTTGAAGGATCAAAAAAGCTCATGATTTCAGATATAAAAGCACATATTCTATGAAAATAGCAAAATCGCACCCGCGCTATGCGTCATTACTGGTCAGGCAGAAAATTGAGCGTGGTGTGCAGGAAGGCATAACATCGTTAAATGGACTCATCGCACACGGCAGAGGAGAAGCATTTGACTATCTGCTTGGTGAGAAAACGCATGCGTTTGCCATAGCAGCCATTGAGGCAGCGAGTGCAATGTTGTTAACAGCGAAACACCCGGTAATTTCAGTAAATGGAAATACCACTGCACTTGTACCTTATGAATTAGTTTCACTAGCAAATACTTTGCATGCCCCCCTTGAAGTTAATTTATTTCATACATCAAGTGAAAGAATACAGCGTATTAAAAAATATTTAGAAAAACATGGTGCAAAATCAGTGTTGTTGCCGGAAAAAAAGTACACCATAAACCATATTGCATCAGCCAGAAAATATGTAAATAAAGATGGTATCTATAAAGCAGATGTTGTGTTTGTTCCACTTGAAGACGGGGATCGGGCAGAAGCATTGGTTAAAAACAAAAAAAAAGTAATTACGATAGACTTGAATCCGCTTTCCCGAACCTCCAGGAAAGCAACGGTAACAATTGTCGATAACATTGTCCGTACTATGCCATTACTTCTTGCGCAACTTAAGAGAGATAAGAAAATTTCAGAGCAAGCGTTGCAGAAAAGGGTGCAGGCGTATAATAATGCAGCGCAATTAAACAGTGCTGAAAAAACAATCAGGCCTCAGGCGTAGGCATTTCGGGATTGTCCACCAAAAGCTTGCGAAATATGAAAATCATGGTAGCATAAAACCCAGAGCAATTTCTTATATGGCTAATAAACTAAAACAATCTGCCGTATTGCAAAGATCTTCACTGAAAATGTCTGTCGTGGACGGAGCAAAAGCATATTCGGAACTTCGTCAGATGGTAGTAAAAGCAGGCGTACTTGAGAGGTCGTACGGGTATTATGCAGTAGTAACTCTTATAATTTTTTGTGGATTCGGTCTGAGTCTCTATCAATTGTTTGTGAGTAATTCATATCTTCTGTTAACGGTATGGGCGATTATTTTTGCGTTTTTCTCAGTGCAAATAGGTGGCCTCTTGCATGATGCGGGGCACCGGGCAATATTCAAAAGCTCAAAAGTAAACGATATTTTCGGACAGATCATTGCAACGCTTATTTTATTTTCTTACGGAGATTGGAAAACCACTCATAATAATCATCATGCCCACCCCAATCAGGATGATCATGATCCCGATATCGATGTTCCGTTATCTTTCACTGATGAGCGGTACAGAAATAGAAAAGGTCTTATTGCAGTTCTTCGGAAATATCAGGCGTATCTTTACTATCCCCTCGGATCGTTTGTACTTTTCAGGATTCGAATTAAAGATTTTTTTCATTTTTGGAAGACGTTTGGGAAACGAGGCATTGGAGAGAGAATAAGCTTTATCACCGCATTGTTTTTATGGTTTTTCTTGCCGTTTGCAGTCTTCGATTTTCCAAAAGCGCTGTTTCTCCTCCTTATTGTTCACATAGCATCGGGAGCGTATCTTCTCAATGTTTTTGCTCCGAATCACAAGGGCATGACTGAGCTTGATAGCGACGTGAAGATTTCTTTTTTGGAACAGCAAATTATCACGGCAAGAAATATCCATGGCCACTGGCTCACGGACCTTTTCTATTTTGGCTTGAACTACCAGATCGAGCATCATCTGTTCCCGAATACCCCACGAAACAAACTAAAACTCTTAACACCATATGTGAAAGCGATTTGCCGGAAATACCGCTTTGCCTATACGAGCGTGAGTATCTTAGAAACAAATAAGATTATTCTAAAAGAGCTCCATGCCGTTGCAAAACGATCGTAGCTTATCGAAGATCGAGCGATTCACTCGTGTATGTCACCCCTATTGATCTTAGAATCACCTGTTTTTTTCCCTGATCAACGTACCCTGCATCGAGTGATTGAAATTTATTTTTCTGAATAATTTCTTGTGCTTTTTTTACATCATTTTTTGCTAAAAAGATTGCATAGTCCTGTCCCATGTTGAAAGTGCCGTATACTTCCTCGTCTGAAAGGCCTGCATGTTTTTGCATGAAGAGAAATACTTCTTGTGGGTCAAATAGTTTTTCTATGACGTACGTAACCGTTTGCCGTGCACGCATGACTTTGCGAAGGCCATGCCCTGTAATATTAGATATATAGTGGATTGCTATGCCGGCGTCGAGTAAGTCTTGAATAAGGGACGCATAAATATTTGTTTTTGTCAGCAACGCATCCCCATACGATAGGCCATTCGGGAGTCTTGTGGCATATCCTTTCGGCAGCTTTTTCGCAATGGCCCGGGCAAGCGAAAGACCATTAGCATTAATACCGTTACTTTTTAGAAGCAATATCCTATCGCCCGCCTGCAAGCTTTTATCTGTGATGAGCATTTTTCTATTTTTGATAATGCCAACAGCACTGCCACCTAGCTCTGCAGTATTTGGCTGCATAATGCCTTTCATGGTTGGAGTTTCTCCGCCTCCCCAACTCGCCCCTGCCAGATCACATGCGGTTTTCCAGCCGTTAATAAGATCTTGCATGCGTTTCTCATCTTGTAGCCAAACGTTGTCTTGCACTGCCCAGTACGCATGGACTGTCAGGGGTTGCGCGCCGACAGTGACGAGGTCGTTTATGATTGTTGCGACGGTATCATGTCCGATAATATCGTAATACGTTTTTCCAGTAATCTCTCGCATCGCATCGGCAACGAGGTTTTTTGTTCCCAGCCCTTCGATAACTGACGCCATATAGACGTTTTCTTGCAGCCATACATATGCTGATTCACCTCGAGAATCGAAAACTTCAGAGAACCCATGTTTTTTAAGGTTTTTTCCTGTTGCTTGTGCCGCAGTTTGTGCAAGCTTTTTTATGGGATCTTTCGTGTCGTAATTATCTCCGACTTGAGAATAGGTTATTTTTTTCATGATGCTTTCACAAATGCTACGATTTTTTCAAAAAACGGGAGGCCGTGGGGAGTGGTGAAATGTTCCCGGCGCCAATTTGGGTGCTGGGTGATATCAACAAATTTTTCAGGATGGGGCATTAAGCCAAAAATACGCCCTGTCTTGTCTGAAATGCCTGCTATTGCGTTCATGGCTCCATTTGGATTCTCTGGATAGTGTTGTGTTGGTTTGCCAAGCGTATCAACATAGCGAAACGCAACAAGGTCTTCATCCTCAATTTTTTTGAGCGTTGCCTCGTCTGCATACAGCTTCCCTTCCCCGTGGTTGACTGAAGCATCCATAATAAAATCTAATTCGTTGAAATATGATGCTTTACTTTTTTCTGCTTTTATTTTTATCCATCGACACTCAAAATGTCCCGAATCATTATTTGTCAGCGTTGCATGCATTTTTCCCGGTGTATTGAAAGGAAGCAGCCCTGTCCTGATAAGCGTTTGAAATCCGTTACATACACCAAGTACGTATCCTTTCTGATCGATAAATTTGTGTAAATCTTCTTTAAAGAAACTCATCAGTTCGACCGCAAGCACTTTTCCAGAGGCCAAGTCGTCCCCATAGGAGAATCCTCCAGGAAGCGCGAGAATCTGAAAGTTCTTTAGAGTTTTTTCTTTGTTTCTTAATTCGTTTACATGGACGAATTCTGATTTACCACCAGCTTTTTCGAAAGCATAAAAAAGCTCGTTGTCACAGTTTGTCCCATCGCTTCGTAAAATACAAACGTTTGGTTTCATGAAAAGTATGCTTTCATTGGTTTCTGCCAAGCTGTTTTTAATGTGTTTATTCTTGCGTCAGCGAGCTGTTTCTTGCCATGAAAAACCTCAATTGTTGAAGATTGCTTCGTTGTGCCGATAATCGCATAAGGAACATTTCTGAATAACTTCTTCGCAGTTTTTTCATTTGCAACTTCAATAAGGAATGTTCCGGCTGTTTCATTGAACAGGGTAAAATCAGGACGGGTCATAGCAATCTTCTTCACATCAACGGTTGCGCCAAATCCCGCTCCAAAACACATTTCAGCTAATGCGCTGGCGATACCCCCTTCTGAAATATCATGCACCGCAAGGATGTTGCCTGCCTGTATGCCCTTTGTAACTGCCGCAAGTGTCTTTGGGAGCGTTTTTATATCAACTCTTGGGATGCTATTTGCCTGGGAGTTGCGAATGCTAAAGTAGGTCGTTCCGCCAAGATTTTTCACATCGGATTTACCAACAAGGACAATCGTTGAGCCGGCCTGTTTAAAATCACTACTCATGGTTTTTGTGACATCGGCAATTCTGCCAAATACGGAGATAAGGAGTACCGGCGGAATTTTGAGGACACTTTTGTCCTTAAAGCGATAGGTGCTGGACAAACTGTCTTTTCCTGAGACAAAGGGCATTGAGAGAAGTTTTGCCATATCAGTACAAGCGTCAACTGCTTTATCAAGATCAGCAAGGGATGCTTCATCAGGAAATGGCCAGACAAAATTATCAATAAGCGCTGCGTCTTTGAGGCTGCCGCCAATTGCCACATAATTTGCAACTGCTTCGGTGAGTGCCCAAATCGATCCCCAGTATGGATCTATCTGGTTCAGTACAGGGTTGAGTCCATGGGTTGTTGCAAGACCGTACGGTTTATCAAGAAATGGTTTTACTATCGCACCATCATTCGGCGCGTCCAATGCTACTCCTCCAAATGGATGGAGGGCATTGCTGCCTTGGACAGTATGGTCATACAGCCTTACTATTGGCTCTTTTGAGCAGACATTTCCATGGCTCATTATCTTTTTCCAAATACTCTCATAATCTTTTGGTTGAGGCAGCTTTTCAATTTTTTTTGCCGCAGCAGCGTCGGACGCGGCTGAGGCCGCGTTTGACGCGGTTTTCCCAATCATGTGTCGTTGTGGCAGTCCATCATGGAGAAATGTCATAGCTAAGTCGCAGACCGTTTCTTTCCCGTAAAAAACATGCAAGCGGTGGGTATTGGTAAACTCACCAATGACTGTTGCCTCAACGTTATAGAGCTTGCAGATATCCAAGACTTCTTTTTTGTGTTTGGGATCTACCGCGATAACCATTCGCTCCTGCGACTCGGAAAGAAATATTTCCCAGGGCGCAAGACCGGTATATTTAAGCGGTACCTTTTCCAAATGTACTTTTGCACCGGTATCTTTTCCCATCTCCCCAATTGCACTGGAATAGCCCCCTGCGCCGCAATCGGTGATTGCCCGGATGTACCTTTTCTCGCGTAGCTCCATAACGGCATCAATGACGCGTTTCTCCTCAATGGCGTTGCCGATTTGCACCGCAGATCCTGAGACAGTGATGGTTCGATCGGTCATTTCTCCGCTTGAGAATGTTGCACCGTGGATCCCGTCTCTTCCTGTTCTTCCGCCTAAGGTAAGAATGAGGTCTGAGGGTTTTACTTTTCCTTTTTGCGCTTTTTTCTTTTCCAAAATGCCGTATGCACCTACTGCGACGGTTGGTTTGGCTCGAAAATCAGGATGAAAGTGAAGTGAACCGTTATTTGTCGGGATGCCGACCCTGTTGCCGTAGTCTCTAACGCCTGCGACTACTTTTTTGAGCATGTAGTCGGGCGGAAGGCATCCTGGAGGGATGTCTTTTTTTGGTAAGTCTGGTGGGGCAAAGCAAAAAACATCTGTTGAAATCAGAACTTTTGCACCCTGCCCGGTTCCTAAAACGTCGCGAAAGACCCCGCCTGATCCTGTCATTGCGCCGCCATACGGTTCAATTGCCGAAGGGCTGTTGTGTGTCTCTACTTTTCCGCAGATACCGTAGCCGTCATAAAAATCAATGACTCCTGAATTATCCTCGAATGCAGAGACGATAAAGCTATCAAACCCCTTTGCCGTATCCTTGATGCGCTTAATCAGCGGTCGTTTTTTCTTCCCGTCAATCGTGAGATTCGCGCGAAACGTTTTATGTACGCAATGCTCACTCCAGGTCTGGGCGAGTGTTTCAAGCTCGCAATCGGTTGGGTCACGTTTGATTTTCTGGAAATACCGTTGAATAACGCGCATTTCCTCAAGGGTCAAGAAAAGCGTATCCTTTGAAAGCGTCGTCAGCTCACTGTCCGACAGTGCGCGAAGAGGAAGCGTTTTTACTTTTCCGATTTTTCCGGTAATTTTCAAGGTTTTTGGCTCCTCAAGAACGACATGTTCGGTGATTGCATTGAAGAGATTAAGCTTGTGAATAATTTGGGTTACTTGCTCTCGGGTTACCTTTCCATAAAACGCATACTCTCGACTCGAGTCTGCAGCCGCAAGCGAAAATCCAAGATCAGAAGCTGATTTGAGAATCGATTGTACTTCAGGATTCATCACTCCTGGTTTATAGGCGATTTCAACAATGTGCTTTGCATCAGTAAAAAGTGTGGAGTTTATTGCATAGTCTTGGTTGATCGTTTCACAAAACGCTTGCTCAGTTAGGATTCTAGCATCCGTATCGTTTAATCCCTCAACACGATAGACTTTTGCAGTACGGATTTTTGTTACGCCATCAATATGAAGCTGGCTTTGTATGTCGTGTAGAAGGCCCAATCCGGTAAGGTCAGGGCCTTTTGTTGTTTGAACACGAATTGTTTGTATCATAGCGAAAAAATTGTTCTATTGTTCCTTCGTTCCATTATTTTTTAGCTTTTCGTGCCAGCTCGCGCCAGCCTATGTCGGTTCGGTAATGCAGATTGTTACCCTCAACTGAGATATGTGACATTGCCGTATAGGCTCTCTCTCTGGCCTTGGCAATATTATCACCTTCCGCAACCAGATGAAAGATTCTTCCGCCATTGACGACGTAATCTTTCCCTTTTCTTTTTATCCCCGCACCAAACACGCTTATACCCGGAAGGCGTGAGGCGACAGTAAGACCAACAATTTTCTTCCCTTTTATTTTCGAATACTCTGTCGGATACCCGATCGCGCAGCCGGCAACGCTGATGCGGACTTTATTGTCAAATCGGACAGCTTTTGTCATGAGCTCTTGCATCATGACTGCCTCAACAATATCGATATAATCTGTTTGCAGTCCCGGCAGGATGACGTTTGCCTCGGGTTCACCCCAGCGGGCGTTAAACTCAACGACTTGCGGTCCTTTTTTCGAAAGCATCCCACCTAAGTAAATGATGCCGGTGAACGGCCTGTCCTCAAGGAGCATGCCGTGAATAAACGGGTTGAGAATGGTGCGTTTAATTTGAGAGAAGAGTTGCTGATTGAGGAGTGTTGTTGGCGCAACACATCCCATGCCGCCGGTATTTGGTCCTAAGTCACCGTTGTAGACAGTCTTATGATCTTGAGCGCATCCGGCAATCACATACCGTTTTCCATCACAAATTGCAAAAAGAGAAAATTCTTCACCTGTCATCCCCTCTTCAATTAAAAAAGTCTTCCCGGCAGTGTGAAATTGCTTCATTGCTACAATTGCTGCGTATGCTTCTTTCCGGTTTTCTGCTTTTATAACACCTTTGCCAAGAGCCAATCCTGATGCCTTTATGAAAAGCGTTTGTTCGGGAAGCTGTTTTACATGGGAGAGAGCACGAGTTTTATTTGAAAATGATTTGTAGCGAGGGATAGGGAGATCATATTTTTTCATAAAAGAGCGTGCCCAATCTTTGTTCCACTCTATTTCTGCGGCGGCTTTTTTTGGGCCAAATGCGGGAATACCGTATTTTGATAATTTGTCGACAAATCCTTCAGCCAGGACATTATCTTGTGCAACATCGACGAGATCGATGTCGTATTTTTTCACCAGAGAGAGCATAGAATCAAAGTCCAGTAAAGAAATCTGGGGGAACACCTGTATCTTACTACTTGTTTCCTCCATAAAATCATTTCCCGGTGCGACAAAAATTTTCTTAACACGGTTTGATTTTGCGTACGTTGCCGCAAGTGCATGTTCTCTCCCGCCTGCGCCGATGATAAGAATTTTCATACCTCTATTTTACTGTCATGCCGAACTTGTTTCGGCATCCAATAACCCCTGTAAAGACCCTGAAACAAGTTCAGGGTGACAATTATGTGTTACATAATTTCTTTAACGTTTGTACATACATGTGATTTTCTTTTTTCTTCAATCGTGCATACAATGTTTCAGCAGTATCGTTTGGTTGTATTTTTTCAAAACACCGTCCAAGAACAGGGCCGAAGTCAAACTCGTTTGATAGGAAATGTACCGTAGATCCTGCATAGGTTGCCTTTGCAGTAAGAAAATTTTGTATTGCAGTATCGGTAAATTTCCCCTTATTCCATAACGCTTCTGTGCCGTCAGGGTTTTTTACAATACCCTGTATCGTATCAGGAATAAGGCCGGGGTGAATATTGAGAATCCGTTGAGAATATATCGTAAGAACGTCGTTGGGAATAATGAGTTTCCATCCGGTCAGACAAACATAGTCAGGCTTGTGGGCTTGCAGTAATGGCAGCAGTTGTTCTTTGGCAAGACAGATTGCCGTTGGTATGTGATGCGTTCCTGCCCGGGTGAGCCCATATGCATCTTTTTTATCACTGATAACAGTAACAATTCTCGCTTTTAGCGTTTTATTTTCTATTGCATCGATGATCGCCTGGAGATTTGTTCCTGTCCCGCTATTTGAGATAAGTATTGCAAGTCGTATCATCAGTCTACCTTATGAGGGCAGGTTGAAATGAGAATGAGAAATTAATTTCTTTGGCTAAAGCGCCAATATCGATTGGATACTTACCGGTAAAGCACGATGTGCAGAAAACATTTTCCGGCAAACCGGTTGCTTTTATCATGCCTTTGTAGGAAAGGAAACTGACAGTGTCAGCGCCGACAAAATCTCTAATTTGCGGAATTGTCATGTTGGCGGCAATGAGTGCTTTTTGGGAGGGCGTATCAATGCCATAAAAATCAGGGAACTGAACAGGAGGGCAGCTGCTCATCAAGTGAACCTCTTTTGCTCCGGCTTCTCGTATCATGCGGACTAATTTTTGCGCTGTTGTGCCTCTCACAATCGAATCGTCAATCACAATGACTCTCTTCCCTTTAATAATTTCCTCAATTGGATTCAGCTTCATCTGCACGCCCCGATCCCGAAGGCGCTGATCTGGCAGAATAAATGTTCTTCCGATATAGCGGTTTTTAACGAGTCCATGCTCAAATGGAATACCACTGGCACCTGAGTAGCCGATTGCAGCGGGAATTGCAGAATCAGGAACCGGAATGACGACATCGGCATCAATAGGGTATTCTTTCGCGAGTTGTATGCCGAGATTTCTTCGAACTTCATATACCCGCTTCCCAAGTAAGACACTATCTGGGCGAGAGAAGTAGACAAATTCGAAGATGTCAAGTTTTTGATTTGGCTTTGCAATTTTATAAGAATGCAGCCCTGTTTCATCAATGACAACCATCTCTCCTGGATCAACATCACGAATTTGCTCTGCGTTCACCGTATCAAAAGCACAGGTTTCAGATGAGAAAACATAGCCACTGTGATTGAGTTTTCCAAGAGACAGCGGGCGAATGCCAAAGGGGTCTCGTACTGCCGCTATTTTATCTTTCGTCATGACCATAAGACAAAAAGCCCCTGTGAACAGGGGGTATGCTTTTTGAATTGCTCCTTCAAGAGTTAAACCCTTGACGAGGTAATATTTAATAGCAAGATGCATGAGCTCTGAGTCATTCAAGCTATTCGTATCAAATCCCTTCTTGCGAAGGAAGTTTTGCAGTTTTATTGTTGAGGGTAAGTTTCCATTGTGTGCTAAAGCAACAATGTCGTTTCTTCCAGCAACCGGCTGATTATGATCTGATATGGAGCCACCGGAGGTCGAGTAGCGATTATGTCCGATAGCCATATGACCGGTAAGCTTTTCAAGATCATGTTCTGCATACACTTGAGCAACAAGGCCTTGGGCTTTATGGACGCGAAGCGCATTGCCGTCAGACGCTGCTATTCCTGAGGCTTCTTGTCCTCGATGCTGGAGTGCATATAATCCAAAGTAGGTGAGCCGTGCTGCATCAAGATTCTTCCCATAGATACCAAAAACCGCGCATTTCTCGCGCGGTGTTTCTTTTTCAAGAAAATCGTTTTGCTTTGTCATAAGACACTGTTTTTTATTCATGTTTGATGTCATAATCGATAAGGTTTTTTACAATCCGATTTTCAATTGAAGCATCCGTTTTTAGTATAGCAAATTTTTTTCCAGTTATCATTGTGTAAACATCGCGGTAACGCTTGCTTACTTTTGCAATCAAACTTTTTGGCATGGGAAGCGGTTTCCCGTCTCCAGTATACCCCTTTCTGTTATACCATAGTCGAAGGAATTCTTTATCAAAATTTTCAGGCTCCAAGCCTTTCAAGAACCGTTCTCTATATGTTTCTTTGATCCAAAATCTTGATGAATCTGGTGTATGGATCTCGTCCACAAGCATGAGCTTGCCTTTATAGAGTCCAAATTCATACTTCGTGTCCACGAGAATCAAGTCTGCCTTGCTACATATTTTTGTTCCGCGCTCAAAAAGAGCAAGGGCTGTTTTCTCCATTTGTTCATAGAGTTTTTTCGACACGATTTTTCTTTTCAGGATCTCATCTTTCGTCAATCGTTCGTCATGTCCACCCTTCCCTCCTCCATGCGTCGTGGGAGTGATGACAGGATGGGGTAGTTTTTGATTTTTTCGTAGACCTTCAGGAAAGGGAATGCCATAGATTTCTCGTTCACCTCTCTCGTATGAATACCAAATCGACGTCTTTGTTACACCAGAAATATAGCCTCGAACGATCATTTCGATTGGGATCATCTCAGCATTTCGAGCAATTGTTACGTTTGGGTCAGGGACTGAGATAAGGTGATTTGGGATAATATCTTTTGTTTTTTCAAACCAAAATGCAGCAAGCATATTGAGGACAGCGCCTTTGTGAGGGATATGGCCAAGATTGACGTCAAAAGCAGACTGACGATCAGTTGTCACAATGATCCGTTTGTCTTTCAGAATATAAAAGTCTCGAACTTTCCCCTGGTGCTTTTTTCCAAGTCCTGGTAAGTCAACGGTTTTTAAGATAGTCATCGATATACTGCTTGAATCCTTTCTGTTCAAGATTTTCTGCTTTTTTTGTTACTTTCTTAGCAAGCGATTGTTTATAGGCGATAAGTCTTTCTTCAAGCGTTGCATCACTCGTTGCCAGAATTTGGACAGCAAGGAGCCCCGCGTTCTGTGCATTATCTATACCGACTGTCGCGACAGGAATGCCGGGTGGCATCTGGACTGTTGCATAGAGGGCGTCAACGCCGTTAAGTGCGCCAGATTCCAGCGGAACACCGATGACAGGAAGCGGAAAATGTGCTGCCACGACTCCAGCGAGATGAGCAGCCATACCTGCTGCAGCGATGATAACTTTCACACCGTCTTTTTGATACGCTTCAACAAGAGAAATAGTTCTCGCGGGTGAGCGGTGCGCGGAAGCGATAGTAATTTCGTATGGAACCGAAAACTCCTCAAAGATTCCTATGGCTTTTGCCATCACAGGAAGATCTGAGTCAGAACCGAGAAGGACCGCGACAACAAATTTTTTCATACTTTTCTTTATACTATGTTTTATTCAAATTTTCTAGATCTTTGATCGCTTGATCGACAATCTTTGGCGCAAGGCCGATATACGTTTCCGGTGTCAATTTTTTGAGCGTTGTTTTGATGCTGTCTTTTACCGGCAAGGTCGTGACCCATGTCATCCAGTCGGATGATGTGATATGTTTTCCTCGACTGAGGGACTTGATAAGCGAATATGAATCTTTGACACCTTCTTTTCGAAGGATGGTCTGTACAGCTTCTGTGAGAATTGACCAGTCTTTATGCAAATCGTTTCGTATTTGCTCCTCATTTGGCTTCACACGAAGTAAGCCACCGAGCGTATTTTTATATGCGAGAAGACTGTATGCAAGTGCTGCGCCGGTATTTCTCATAACCGTACTGTCTGAAAGATCCCGTTGCAGTCGAGACACCGGAAGTTTCCGGACAAAAAACTCGAGGAGTGCATTTGCTATGCCGATATTTCCTTCACTGTTCTCGAAGCGAATCGGGTTGATTTTCTGGGGCATTGTTGATGATCCAACTTCTTTTTCCCTCACTTCCTGAACAAACCACAAATCACTGATGTACCGCCACATATCCTGATCAAGATCGAGCAAGATCAGATTGACCCGTTGGAGAATTTGAAACAGGCTTATAATATCTTCATAGGTATTGATTTGCGTCGTGACGGGATTTGGCATGAGTCCAAGTGAGGCAACAAAATCATTTGATACCTCTTGCCAATCAATTTTCGGATATGCGACAGCTAATGCATTGTAATTTCCCGCTGCGCCATTTAGCTTGCCGGAAAGCCGGTGTTTTTGAAGAATTATTAATTCCTTGGTTAATCTGTCGGCAAAGACAACAAGCTCTTTTCCAAGCGTTGTTGGGATAGCCGGCTGACCATGGGTGCGAGCGAGCATGGGAAGCATTTTATAGGTTTGTGTAAGCGTAAGAAGATGGTTAATAATCTCTTTGATTGCAGGATTAATTACCTGTGTCATTGCTCTTTCGAGCATGAGCCGGTAGGAGAGATTGTTGATATCCTCAGAGGTGAGGCCAAAGTGGATCATTTCCATACAGTCGGCAAGCGATGTTTTATGTAATTTTTCCCGGAAAATTCGTTCAACCGCTTTGACATCATGCTTGGTCTCATCTTCGATCTGTTTCACGCGCATTGCATCATCGAGGCTGAAGTCCTCATACAGTGCCGTAAGTATCTTTTTTTCATTTCCTGTCAGAGGCCGGATGACAGTGTTCTCAGAGAGAGTAAACAGATACAAAGCTTCGACTTCGACACGGGTTTTGATGAGCGCATACTCTGAAATGAAAGGCGAAAGTATTTCTATATCAGTTCGGTATCTGCCATCAAGCGGATTTATTGCAGTAAGGGGGACGAAAAGCAACGATTTGGCCGGCATAACAGTATCTTATAATATTTCTCTCGAATTATCAACTACTATTTAGGATGAATTTTTCAATCACATGGGCAACGCCGTCTTCTTCAACACTCGGTGCGACATGGTCCGCAATTTCCTTGAGGTCCTCGATCGCGTTTCCCATTGCGACCTTCAGGCCACTGGCCATAAGGAGCGGAAAGTCGTTTCCACTATCCCCAATGCCAATTATTTCCTCCTTTTTTATTCGAAGGATTCGAGATACTTCATAAATGCCATGCAGTTTTGTTGCCGAGGCATGAGAGATAAGGAGGCCGTGATTTTCCGCACCGTGTGTTTTATTTATTTTAATACTGGGTAAGTATGAGATGAGCGTAACAAGCTTATCGATTTTCTCCTCTTCATGTTCCTGGAGCGTCAAGATATTGTATGGTCTGTTAGGGATATAATCAGGCGTGTAGAGCAAGTCCTTTCCATTGTCGTGAATATAGAATGGAATGCCAGCACGGTGAATGATACGACAGATATGGGATACGATTTCAGGATCCATAACCCGCTCATAATAGAGTTTTCTCGTTTGAATATCGATGAGCTGAGCGCCGTCATTAATAATCGCAAATCCTGAAAGATTTAAGTGGTCAAAAATCTTCGTAAGCAGGAAATACGGTCTTCCAGTCGCGAGGCAGATCGTAAGTTTTTCACCCGCTTTTTTAATTGCTTCTGTGACGCGAAAGGAAGGAAGTGCGCTCATGCCGTACGGAATGATCGTTCCGTCGACATCAAGGACGAGTAGTTTATACAGCATACGTATTGCTTGATCATTGTAGTGATCTGGAGTTGGAAAAGCAATCTGCGAGTGCTACAATAGCCCTGCTTCCGCAACAGATTACATGTAACAATTCACAAGCAACAGTTTGTTGATAATAGAGTTAATTGTTGAAGGTAAATTGTTAATTGTCAAACATATGGATCAATCGGCACTCATCAGAGAAAAACTTGACATCATATCCTTTATTTCAGAGTTTATTCCGCTTAAGAAAACAGGACGGAATTTTAAAACAAATTGTCCTTTCCATACGGAAAAAACGCCGTCTTTTGTCGTCTCTCCCGAGCGGCAAATATGGCATTGTTTTGGCTGTAGTAAGGGTGGGGATATCTATACCTTTCTCATGGAATATGAGCGACTTGAATTTCCAGAGGCACTACGTATCCTGGCGCAACGTGCGGGAATTGCTCTTAAGACAACTGCATTTGATACGGCAGCTTCCTCAAAAAAAGAAAAAATTTATCATATCAACGCATTGGCTTCCGAGTTTTATCACTATATTTTGACAAAGCACAGTGTTGGGAAAAAAGCAGCAGCATATTTGCATAACCGAAAAATAGACCAAAGGGTGTGGGAAACATTTAAAATAGGTTTTGCCCCGAATGTCGGCAACGGTCTTTCGCATTATTTGATTGAAAAAAAGCAATATACTCCGCAAGACCTTGTCGATGCGGGGCTCGCATATATAAAAGGTCGGGATGTCGTCGATTTTTTCAGGGGGAGAGTGATTTTTCCCTTGATTGATCATCGGGATAATGTCGTTGGTTTTTCAGGGAGAACTCTCACCGAAGCGGATTCGGGCCCAAAGTACATTAATACCCGTGAAACACTCGTGTATCACAAAGGCGATATGTTTTTTGGTTTGCATATTGCAAAAGAACCGATAAGACAGAGCAATCAGGCGCTGCTTGTTGAAGGGGAATTTGATGTAATGTCATGTTTCCAAGCAGGCATTCCAAATGCTCTCGCTATTAAGGGAACCGCATTAACGGAGAATCAGGTCAACTTACTTGCCCGGTATGCACAAAAAGTGACTGTCTGTTTTGATGGGGATAAAGCCGGACAAGAAGCTTTGAAAAGGAGCCTTTCCCTGCTTGAAAAGAAACACTTAACGACAACAGTTCTTTCTATTCCAAGTGGAAAAGATCCAGATGACGCAATTCGGACCGACCCGTATGCGTTTAAGCATGCGCTTAAGCATGATAGTAACGTCTATGATTACCTTTTAGAGCGTGCACTTTTGACCCATAACGGACAATCGGCTGAAGGGAAAAAGGCAATTGCCGATGAATTATTGCCGCTTTTTCTCCTTATCGATAATGAAATCATCAAAGAGCATTACATGCGAAAGCTCAGTTCGTCGTTGAGTACGTCCTATGAGAGCTTGCAAAAGGAAATTCAGCGAAGAGAGAAAAAAGCAGTCGAGAGTAAGAAAGTTTTTGTCAAAGTCAATCGATCGCGGGAAGAGATCTTGGAAGAATATCTCGCATCTCTGATCATCCAAGCTCCTGCTCCCAAAGACTCCCTTGAAAAAGCAATTGGCATTCTGACCGACTCACTCTCTAAAGAACGGGCGTATCAGAAGATACTTCACCACCTGCTTATGTTTTTTGATACGAATCAGACGTTTGATGGGAAACGATTTGGCGATGGGCTTCCATCAGAGCTTCTGGAGGCATACAATAAGTCATTTCTTACCGCTGTCCCGCAGCTTGCCGATCAGGACAAATATCTGATTGAGGTAGAAAAAACAGCGCTGCAACTGCAAGGAATATATCTGAAAGATCGAATGAAAAAGATTGCTTTGGAGATTAAAGAAAAGGAGAAGCAGGATCAGGATACGGAGGAATTGGAGATAATGTATTCCCTGCTTGCCAGTAAGCTAAAAAACGCGTAAAATAGAGACATAACCCACGTCCGTGGTGACACGGAAGGGTCTTTTTTAGTAAAAAAAGAACAAATTATGAAACAAACAACCAAGTTACCAACAATTTTAAATGACATTGTCGTTTCCGCTAAGAAACGCGGATATATCACCCAGGACGAGATTCTCGGTATTTATTCACGCCCTGAAGATCATATTGTTGAGTTGGACTCACTCTATGACAAACTCATGCGTACCAATGTCGATGTCTTCGAGAGTGTTGCTCAGCAACAGGATGATGAGAAGCCAATCGAGGATTTGGAAAAAGAGCTCGAGGCACTCACCGTGCTCACCGAAGGCACTGTTTCTGATCCGGTGCGCATGTATCTTAAGGAAATCGGGAGAATCCCTCTTTTGAACTTTGATCAGGAAATTGAGCTTGCGAAGCGGGTTGAGAAAGGTGATCGGGAAGCAAAGAAAATCCTTATCAATTCAAATTTACGCCTTGTCGTCTCTATAGCAAAGAAATATATTGGCCGTGGACTGTCCCTTCTTGATTTGATTCAAGAGGGTAACCAAGGTCTTATTCGGGCTGTTGAGAAATACGACTGGAGACGCGGATACAAGTTTTCAACCTACGCGACCTGGTGGATCCGGCAGTCAGTTACCCGCGCTATTGCCGATCAGGCACGAACAATCCGTATCCCCGTGCACATGGTCGAGAATATTAATCGATTCCTTCGAACCAGTAGAAAACTTATGCAGGAACTGGGGCGTGAACCAACACCTGAGGAGGTGGCAAAGGTTCTTGAGATTGATCCCGATAAAGCACTTGAGATTATCAAAATCTCTCAAAATCCAGCCTCTCTTGAGGCGCCTGTCGGGGATGAGGAAGATTCCCGCCTTGGAGATTTTATCCACGATACTTCAGCACCGACACTATTTGATTCCGCATCACGCGAATTACTCAAAGAGCAGGTCGAGCAAGTACTCTCAACGCTTTCAGATCGTGAGCGGCGTGTGCTTGAAGAGCGGTTTGGTCTGAAAGACGGCAGGCCTAAAACACTTGAGGAAGTAGGAAGAATGTTTGCGGTAACAAGAGAGCGTATCCGCCAGATTGAAGCAAAGGCTCTGCGTAAACTTCGCCACCCCAGTCGTGGCAACAAGCTCAAAGATTACCTCGGCTAACCATCCCCTCAAAACTTACGGAAAATGATGGTAGAATAGAGCTCAATGAAAAGAGCGTTGATTTTTCTCAATGGAAATCAGCCCAAAAAGTCTCTGATTGAGAAGGTGTATAAAACAACAGATGCTGTTATTTGTGCAGATGGCGGAACAAGGCGCGCGCTTTTCTGCGGCCTGACTCCCACTGTCATTCTCGGAGATTTTGATTCGCTTTCCAAGAAAATTCAGAAACAGATGCAAAAAGCGGGCGTTTCTCTAATCTCATTCCCCAGAGAAAAAGATTACACCGACTCGGAATTGGCAATAAATTTCGCAATAGATGCAGGGTATAAAGAGCTTATCCTTTTTGGGGTTTTCGGTGCCCGGATTGATCATTTTGTGGCAAATATACTCTTTGCGAGCCAAATAGAAAAAAGAGGAATGAGTATTCGAATCATGGAAGATAGGCAAACGCTTTATTTTACCGATACCAAGCTTACCATTCCAGGAAAAGCAGGGGACACAGTATCGCTTATTTCACTCGCTGGAGACGCTACTGTTACTACGAAGGGACTAAAGTATGCCCTAACACGCGGAAAAATTCCTTTTGGTAAAACAATCGGCGTGAGCAATGAGCTGATTTCTGCTAGAGCAGAAATTCGAGTACATGAAGGAAATATGCTTATAATTCAGACTAATTAGCATTTGACAGAAGGCTCAGATGTAATAAAGAGTTATTTTAATTTCTTTTTTGCCAACTTGAGGACGACTGGTTTAACCTTTTTTTTACTGCCGATACTAATAGTATTTGTTGATCCTTGCCCATTTCCCGAGATGATTGCTGTTGTATCTCCTCCTCCATTGCAGCAGCAGCCACAGCCGGTTGCGGTATTGCTGCCTCCGGTGACGCTTACATCGACAGTATTGGATGCTGGGTTCGTTGTGATCGTCACATTTCCGCCGGTATTGTCATTTGTTGTGTTGTCGCCTGAGTTTGCCGTTGCGTTCACCACCGTCGTTACTTTTGTTTTATTTGTTTGCGATATGATACAATCTCCTCCGCTCCCGTTCCCATCGCCATTTGAAGGAGGGGTGCATGGATCACCTTGGGCTTGCACACCATCGACGTCGTATGCATCGGCCGTCGCTTCTGCAAAATCATCCGGGTTACTTGTGTCTGTGATGCGGACATATCGTGCGCAGGTAATGCCAGCAGGTTTGTCGACTTGCCCATCTTGTGTGACTGTTCCGGCATCAACGAAGCTTACACCGTCTTCTGAGACTTCAACTTTTGCCTTCTCTGCAGGATAGCCGGGGTTTGTTGCCTCAACGACGATGACACCGCTACTGATTCCATTATCAAATCCGAGCGTTATCGATCCTCCAAAACCGAGCGAATAAAAGTTGCCATCAGTGGTGTTGTTTTCAGCGACTCCTAATGCAGAGGTCGGATCGCTTCTGATTGCCGGGACCGCTCCCCCTCCTTTTGTCAATCCTTGGCTCGTTGCAGAAACAGTATCCGCCCACGGACCCAAGCCATCAGGAGCTGCTGCGAGTGCGGTTGCGGGAAGAAAAAGACTTATGGTAACAATTGCCGCCGCAGATATAAATGATTTTGAGCAGAAATTCATGCAATTGCGTGGAGTCATCAATACAGTAACAAACAGAAGGAGCAAAAAGCAACTGAGACGTTGTAGGACAAAAATAATCGAAATAGTATTAATTGTACTTGTAAGGATTTTCTTACATTTTTATTGTTCTGTAGTGCCAAAGTAGCGATCGCCGTAATCGCCAAGACCGGGAACAATAAATTTTTTATCATTCAAATGGTCATCGACTGCCGCGGTAATAATATGCACATTTGGAAACGCTTTTTGAATTGCATGGATGCCTTCCGGTGCAGCAATCACGCAAACAACCCGAACTATTTTCGTTTGTTTCTTGGCAATTTTGTGTAAAAGATGCACTGTTGATCCGCCGGTTGCGAGCATGGGGTCTGTTATCAGGACAATATCCTCAGCTGTTATGTGGGGCATTTTCCAATAGTACTCTTTTGCAATTGCTGTTTGTTCATCCCGTTGCAGCCCGATAAAGCCGACTTTTGCCTTCGGGAAGACAGTCAGTGCTGAGGGGAGCATTGCGACACCGGCACGGAGAATAGGGATAACGATGACATTTTCTGCGAGTTTTTGTCCTTTTATCGTAGTCAATGGGGTTTCGATGGTAACCGGCAGCATGGAGACATCTTTCAAAGATTCCGCAATCAGAATTTGACAGATAATATCTGAGAAATGGCGAAATTCCTGAGTCGCTGTGGTCTTATCGCGAAGGTGCGTTAACGCGTCTGCAACGAATGGATTGGAGACAACATGGACGTTTTCCATACGATCTGGTGTGTATTGTATACCACTCCGCAATCATTTTGCAAAAAATTGGTATATATCGCCGGAATTTTTAAATCGGGGATTAGCTTGTCATAATAGGTAACGTTTTGAAAATAATTGCTACGCTAGGCATACACTTATTTATAATTTGAAACAGAGGAGTATAGCTTATTTTTGCTGACTTTGCGCGATTTCTCTTGAGGAGAGCTTGATGAGTTTTGCCGAGTTAATGATTACTCGTAACTGTCCATCTTCCCCTTCGATTTCATTCACTCCAGCGAGGCGTTGATACTCAAGCAGATAGTCTGAGAGAGAATTTTTCTTTTCGCGTAGTTCGCTATTTGCATCTTTTATCTTTTTTCCTAAGTCCTGCATGGATGGCTGTTTGAGAATCTCTTCTCGTGCGGTGTTTTTCTTTTTTGCCGCATCTTTTGCCTGTTCTTCAAGCTCTCTGAAGGTTGGATTATTTTCGAATCCATCGGCAAACATCTGGCGGTATTTTTTTAATTCATCGGTTAGCTTGTCAATACTGGTGATATGGCTTTTGACGAGTTCTTCAAGGCTCAGAAGAACGGTTGCCTGGCTATTTTCATCAGATGTGTCGGTCGTTTCGGTAGTTACTTCGTCGGTCTCTGCGTCTTCCGTTGTAGGAGTTTTATCGTTATCATCCATAGAAATACCACTATAGCAGGAAGATTGTTGAAGAATCAATAGAAGGTTTTATTTGCTTTCTTCGGAAATTTTCTTCAGGGTTTTTCCGGATCGTGCTGACTTGTCATGGTCATTCGCATCATAATTTTTTTGGACATAGATATCATTATGTTTAATCAGAAGCCACGCATTTTTTGGTCCAAAGCCACGGGTCTTAATAAGCGCAAAAGAGCCTTTGAGTTTTTTTCCGTGCAAAATAAACTTTATTTCTCCTTTTTTCTTTCCCTCTTTCATCACGTGTTGTGCTTGTTCATAGTCCTCTACCGGTTCGCGAACCCCTTTTTTGATTTCAATTTCAGGGATATACGTTCCTTCATCCCAAATCATCACCGGTCCTGCGCCATATGACCCTTCCGGAAGAATGCCTTCGAAATTCCGATACTCCATTGGGTGATCGGTTGTTTCAAGCGCGAGCCGTTTGAGGGTATTATCAAGCGTTGGACCTTTGGGAATTGCCCATGATGGCATAACGCTTCCTATCTGTAAACGGAAATCATAGTGGAGCGAGGTCGCATCATGCTTGTGGATAACAAATGCCAGAGATTTCTGTTTCATATGTGGGACGAGTATAGCAAAAAAGAAGAGGAAGAGTGCTATATTTTTTCAGCAATATCAGGACGACCACGACCATACTCACCGCCATCAAGCCCATATCCTTCGACCCATGGTTTGCCCTTCAGGGTAAATCCTACATAGTCAACATCCATTTTGATTTCCCGTTTTTCAATCTTGTCTAAAAATGTTAGCATTTTGAGTGATTTCGGTTTTTTTTCTGCTAAATATTTTTTGACAAAGACGAGGGTATGGCCGGTATCGATAATATCCTCAACAACAAGCACGTCTCTCCCTTTGATGTCTTTTGTGATATCACTGACAACGGTGGAGGCTCCGGAATACGTGGTGCTTTTCCCATAACTTGAGATCGTCATGAAATCGACCTCTACATCGGTTAGCCCTTGCTTGTAGAGCTCTCGGATAAGATCTGCAAAAAAGATAAACGATCCCTTGAGTATGCCAATAAAAATGGGGTTTTTACCCTTATACTCGTTGCTGATTTGTTTTGCCAGCTCTGTGACTCGTTGCTTGATTTGGGCTTGTGTGTAAAGAATATTCGTTCTACTTGCCATGCTCTTATTATACACGAGAAAAAGCGCTTACCCCTCGTGCATTTTTTAAGATCTTGGGTATACTAGTTATGTATGGGTCAGAAAAAGCCGCAAGCAGGATCAATAACATGGGTTGATTTAACAGTGCAAAATGCAGAAGCTCTGAGAGACTTTTATAAAGCAGTTGTCGGATGGGAGACAAGCGATGTTTCAATGGGAGGATATAAAGACTACTGCATGAATATTCCTGATTCCAAAGAAACAGTTGCAGGAGTCTGTCATGCAAAGGGAGAGAATGCCGATTTGCCGCCAGCCTGGCTTATCTATATCACCGTTTCAGATTTACAAGAGAGTATTAAGCAGTGCTATGGCCGGGGAGGAAAAACACTCACCGATATAAAAGATATGGGAAGTGGAAAATATTGCGTGATTCAAGATCCGGCAGGAGCAGTTACAGCACTTTTTGAACCAGCAAAATTGGATAAAACAAATCCATAAAGCGGTATACTGTATTCTATGGAAGAAAAACGAGAAAAGACAGAAATCGCCACGTTTGGTGGTGGATGCTTCTGGTGTACTGAGGCAATTTTTAAACGGCTGAAAGGAGTAGTCTCTGTCACTTCTGGATACACGGGAGGAAAAAGAGAGAACCCGTCATATGAGCAGGTCTCAACGGGAGCAACAGGACACGCTGAAGCAATACAGATAACATTTGATCCAAACGTAATTTCCTATGAAAAATTACTTGATGTTTTCTGGAATACCCATGATCCAACGACGCTGAATCAGCAAGGTGCTGATGTCGGCACACAGTATCGCTCAGTTCTTTTCTATCATTCCCCTGAGCAAAAAGAGAAAGCGCTCCGTTCAAAAGAGCAGATTGAGAAGAATCATATATATAACGATCCCATCGTCACTGAAATTGCTCCTTTTGCTGCGTTTTATACTGCAGAGGAGCATCACCAGAACTATTATGATGCAAATCCTGTCTATCCTTACTGTAATATTGTGATCAGTCCAAAAATTCGTAAGCTTTTAGAGCTCTACGGATCAGATGTGAAAGAGGAATACAAATAACGTCATCGCATGAGCTTTTCGTTAATAAACGTAATTGCTTCCTCCGGCTGGTCGGCAAAATAGATCAAATCGTCAAGCGGCTTGGTGAGAAAGCCATCGTCTTTCATTTTTTGTAATTGCACCTTCAAGCCCTCATAAAAATTTTCCGTATTTAATACAACAATAGGTTTATTGTGCAATCCATGTTTTTTATGCTCAAGAATGTCTGTCACCTCATCAAGTGTTCCCAATCCGCCGACAAGCACTGCGATAGCATCACTCCTGAGAAGCATGGTCGCTTTGCGCTCACCTAAATCTTTGGCGATAATCATCTCATCTGTATTTTCTCGTGCGACATGTTTAAGGTGCTCAACGGAGACACCAATCAATTTACTTCCACCCTCTTGGGCTCCTGATGCAATAATCTCCATAAGCCCTTTGTCTGATCCGCCCCAGACAAGATGGTAGTTGTTTGCGGCGAGAAGACGTGCAAATTCTTTTGCCGGTTTTGTGTATTTTTCTTCGAGGTCATTTGCGGAACAAAATACTGCGATATATTTCATGACTGCAGTATATCAGAATAACAAAATAGAGCGGGGAAGAAAGATATGTTAAAAAGCAAAGAGAAAGATACCAGCGAGAAAGGCGATGCCAGAGATAGCGAATATTCCTAGTGATGTGTTCGATCCTGCCTCAAGCAATGTGGATTGACCTGCGACCTTGTCTGCTACCCATGCGCTCCAAGGTCCATCTGAGCAGGCATTTCTCCCTCTAATTCTGTAGAAGTACTGTTGCTTTTCATCTAAGCCGCTTATCTCGTATGTAATCGCGCCAGTGGAGGCTGCATAATTAAACGTGATACTGTACCGTTCATCACCTTCACTGAGTCCGTAAGCGATGATGTAGGTTGAAGCCTGGCTTACGGGTGTAATAAAGAGGGTTGCTTTATCTTTGTTTCTGTCGATTTGGTAAATCGTTGGAGATGTAGTGAGTGGTGTGCATATCTCATCTGCGCTGCTTGACTGGGCGGAAAGCAGGAAGCTTACCGGTAGAAAAAGAAAAATAAGGACAATTTTCAGTGCTTTCACAAGAGACCACATTCTTTCTCTGCCTCTCTTAAGCATACGGTTTCTTTCGCAAAGACGCAAGAGAAATTTTTTCCCCTTCACATTTGGGTTGAAGACTTCATATAATGCACAAAGAACAAAAGAATGAAAAAATTATTATATCTTTGTTCTTTTTTGGTAAAAGGGTGGGAAGTGAGCATTTTACTGCTTCTACCATATATCCAGCTCCAGCAGCAGATCAGTATAGCCCAGGTTGGTTTATTGAGTGCTGTTCTTTCAGTTTTTCAAATTTTTAGTAACCTTTTTTCAGGCCATTTCGCGGAAAAATTTGGAAATAAAAAGGTGATTTCATTTGCACTTTTTGTATTTGGTCTTGCCTGGCTGACTATTGCAGTGCAAGCAAACATTTTGCTTATGATTCTCGTCTATGCATGTGCAGGGATAGGCGTTGGCTTATTTAATCCACTTGCCAATTCACTGGTTGCAAAAATGGCAGATACAAATAGAGGAAAAGCAATGGGAAATTTCAGCGCCGTTACCGATGTTGGGAGAGTAATTGCATCAAGTCTCACCGCGTTTCTGCTTGCAGCCGTTAGCTATAAATATTTATCGTTGGGATATGCACTCGTAACATTCGCGATAGTCATATTATTTTTCACCATAAAACAAAATTTTTCAAAAGAGAAAGACAAAAGCGAACTGCAAAAAATCAAAATTGTTTCCCTTTTGCGCGATAAAAAATACATCTACTCTATTTTGACAGGTATGTGTGACTCATTTGCCAGCGCGTCTTTGTATATATTTATTCCTTTGCTTTTAGTCCCAAAAGGCATAGACTTTACAACAACAGGAGTTCTTACTGCTCTTTTCTTTGCTGGATATATGTCAGGGAGGCTGCTTCTCGGGAGAGTTGCTGACAAGCATGGTTTTGGGAGGACACTTATTGTTGCAGAAATTGCAATGGCGCTTTTTATTCTCCTTCTCGTTGTCGTAAAAAGTGTTGTTTTGGTCGCAATAACGATTTTCTTACTTGGTATTTTTACCCGGGGAACATCGCCAATCATTCGTGCCATGGTGGCTGAGGCTGTTTCAGAGAAAGAAAGGTTTGATAAAGCATACAGTTTCTATTCATTCTCTGTGAATTCATCCTCTGTTATCAGTCGGCCAATTTTTGGATTTTTGGCTGCAATTATAGGAATCAGCAGTGTTTTTTATCTTGCAAGCTTTGTCTGTCTCGTAGCAATTGTCCCAATTCTGCAATATACAAAGTTACAGAAGCAGTAGGGATCCAATATCACTGTTGAGCTTGGATATCTGAGAAATTGTGGTAGTATACATACATGCTTGAAAATCTCGCAGCACTTGCCGTTGCGTCGATTGTCGCAGTAGGTTCATATGCCTACTCTCTTGTCAGCCCACCGCAAGACATCGTGAGCCCGCTCCCTATCATGAAGATTAGCCCGACAGCAATTCCAACACATACTCCAACGCTTACCCCTTCTCCCACAGCAACACCCACGCCTCAGCCAAAGGCTGATCGTCCTTTGGACGAGACATCTATCATCCTTACTTCATCAGATCTTGACGCGCTTTTTACCAAATACAGCGGCGAGTATAGTGTAGACCGCGGATTGCTTATGCGAATCGCATCGTGTGAATCGGGATTTAACACGTTAGCGACAAATGGTGAGTATGGGGGAATGTTTCAGTTTTCAGAAGGGACGTGGACAACGGTGCGGACACTCATGGGAGCAAGCGCTGATCTGTCTCTACGGTTCAATGCAGAAGAAGCGATTAAGACAGCGTCATTTAAAATCTCCCGTAACGAGCAAAACGCCTGGGCAAATTGCCTCAATTAATTATCCTACGAAAGGGCTTTTTAATGGCTCCAGGATATGCTATAATGCAAGAGTGCATAAAGCGTTTTATGCAAGTGGATTTCTATACCGCCCGCAAACTCAGCAAATTCTCTTGCAGCAACTAACAAAAGATACTCCGAATACGTCTCCTATCTGGTCATTGATAGGCGGCGAGAGCCAGAAAGAAGAGCAGGCAGAACGGACATTTCAGAAAATAATTGCAAAGCTTTTAAAAGTAAAACTTGACGTGAAATCCATTACTGCGGTGTATGACTATTTTCACAACGAACATAAAAAAATCCACTTTGTTCTCTATGGCGAGGTAGGCGAGAGGCAGCCCATTCGAATACCAAAAGGAGCGACATTTTCTTGGTTCACGTTTCAGCAGACACTAAAGCTCCCTTTTTCTGATCAAACAAAACAGGATATTATCGTGGCGCAGCGGGTAATCAATGCAAAGATACGGGAGTTAGAAAACGCATTAATCAATAAAGGTTAACGCAGTTCCTCGTTTGTTCGCGCGTCCGGTTCTTCCAATTCTGTGGACATAATCCTCATACGAAGCAGGCTGATCATAGTTGATAACGTGGGTGACATTATCAATATCCAGTCCACGGGACGCAATATCTGTAGCTAAGAGAATTTGAATCCTATTGTTTTTGAAATCTTCAAGTGCGCGTACCCGCTGGTTCTGACGTTTGTTTCCGTGAATTGAAGCGACTTTAAATCCCCGCTCCATGAGCATTCGTGACAATTTCTCAATCCCCCATTTTGTCCTTCCAAACACCAATACCTTTTGAAATTCAACTTGTATTAACAGGTCATGAAGGAGGTCAATTTTCATTCTCCCGTTCGTTTTGATGACGTCTTGGTGGATGTTCGTCAGCGTTTCTTGTGGCTTTACAGAAATAGTAACAGGGTTTCTTAAGAGACTCGTTGTTATCTCTTGAATATTGCTTGGAAATGTTGCTGAAAAGAATAACGAGTGACGTTTCTGGGGAAGTTTGTGAATGATATAGTTCACGTCGTGAATAAATCCCATATCCAACATACGGTCAACTTCGTCCAAAACGATATTGTTGTAGAGCATAAATTGGATTTTTCCTTGTTTTTCCAGATCCTTCAACCGTCCGGGTGTTCCGATGACAAAATCAGGTTTTTTTCGGAGTGATTGTATCTGGTGATGCATACTCATGCCTCCAATGCACAAAGCGGAAAACAGCTGCATACCCTTAGCGAAAATCCTGAATTCTTCCTCGATTTGAACAGCCAGCTCACGAGTCGGCGCGACAATAAGAACCTTTTCCGATCGGTTGGAGAAAACCTTGTTAATGAGGGGAATTAAGAATGCTGCTGTTTTCCCGGTCCCGGTATTTGCAATACCGATGACATCTTTTCCGGATAAAAGTTCAGGAATTGCCTGGTCTTGAATTGGGGTCGGCGTTTCGTAGCCTCGTTCTATAATGTTTTGCTGTAACTGATCGTGTATCGCAAAATCCGAAAACGCGTGCTTTGCGACATACGCTTCCTGTTTTTGCTCAATCGCCGGGTTTTTCAGCAGGAAAATATCAAGAGAATTGTTATTTCTCTTTGGCCGAAATGATCGTTTTTGATCTCGACGATACCCACGGGATGTCGAAGATCCTCTCGATTTATGGTACATAGAGTGAAACATGTCAGAGAAAAGCGTTTTACCAGCGGTTTGATCCACCTGATCCACCTTGTGGTCTTTTGCTTCTATCTTCTTGTGGTCGAGCCTCATTTACGACAATTGTTCTTCCATCAAGGGTTGAATTATTGAGTTGATCGATGGCTTTTTTTGCTTCTTCTTCGGTTGCCATTTCAACGAATCCAAATCCTTTTCCTTGACCGGAATACTTATCGATAATGACTTTTGCCGAAAGCACTTTTCCCGCTTGCGCGAAATGTTCTTCCAATTGTGCATCAGTCACACTGTATGAGAGTCTTCCAATAAATAATTTTGTTGACATGTTTTCCTCCTTTCTTGTAGGGATGGGAATTAAGGTAATAAAGCTGCTTAAATAAGAAGTACTAGTATGAATGAGGAGAAAAGATACGTAAAAAAGGTTTATTGAGGTATCTTTATCTTAAACTACTCAGAATAGATTCAAAATTAAGCAGATTTATTACTTCAATCTGCTACAACTTGAGTAAGTATACCATATAAAAGCGGAGATGTCAATGCAACTATAGGGTATAGTCGTGTTGCAGGCACAGGGAATTACAATTCATAGCCACCGGAAGGAGGGTCGGGAAGCTCTGAAACCGCATAGTAGATTTCGTTGATATCGATCTCAGGGCCATCATCCATCTTATATTCTTTATGGTCCTCGTTATATTCAATAAGATGTTTCTTGATGCCGTGATATAGCTTTTTTGACGCGTTATGCTTGCTACTGTCATAGGTATAGAAGATTTTGGTGCAATATGTGCATGTGTGCGAATAATACATAGAGTTGAGGCTAGTATAATACTTTTTCTCAAAAATGCAATTCAGGTATGCCAATATCGTCACCAATAGTCTTAAGAAGCATTGATTACTTTGATAAAACAAGCTTAGTATATCGTTTTTACCTGGTAAAAAATCATGCTTGACAAGCGCAACTCAACCGTTTACTATACGGATATGGACTATATAAAACAACTTGAGAAGGCATTTGATGAATATTTTGGTAAGAAAGCACCAGCGCTCCCACAGAATATTAAAGAAATTATCGTAAAAATCGCTCCTTATTTGGCAATTATTTCCGTAATTCTGACAATTCCTGCAATTCTCCTGATTTTTGGACTGGGAAGCTTGGCGACAACGCTCGCTCCTTTAGGCGGCGTGCAGTCTGTTGCGACCTTGCCGACAATGTGGGTGAGTATTTTACTTCTCATTCCGGTTGTTGTTCTTGAGGCAATGGCGGTACCGGGTCTCTTTGCGCGATCTTCAAAAGCGTGGCAGTATATGTTCTGGGCACAAATTATTTCAGTCGTTTCAAGTCTCGTCCAGTTCAATATAATCGGCGCTCTTATCAGCGCGGTTATCGGATTCTACCTTCTTTTCCAGGTCAAAAGCCTCTACAAATAACCTTTTTACCCCTTTCATCTGTATTTGTTTGTCTAAACTCTTGTAAAAAATAGTTTTAACCGTTTGATGTCTGCTTCTCACAAAAGGGATAGTATACTATATCTATGAGTATTCGGGCGCCACGGTGTATTAGAATCTTTAAGACTCGGGACGAGGCAAATGAGGCGAAAAAGATACTCAAAACTGCTGGGGTAGAGTCATACATTACCGAAGATAGATTCGGAGAACTCACGCTTGCCGATCTTGGCATGGAATCACGTTTCCGTCTCTATATAGATATGCAAGATATTCCAAAAGCCGCAAGGTTTTTGGCAAAAAAATTGAAACAGCATAAAACTTCAGCGGGAAAATAACTATTTGTTTAACACTATCATGGAGCCACCAATAAGAAGACCGCAATCATCACTAGAAGCTGTAGAAGGTATGAGAAAAAGTACAAACATTAGTCTTCAAATGCAAGATGCAGCATTTGCTCCTTATGCTGTAACGATAGAGCAAGATTTTAATGAGGCAATAGAAAGAATAATAGCATTGCTACCTGTTCATGATGTTATAGTGAGTATGGTTCATAAAGCCATGCCAGATATATCATCGCCTATTTCCGGCTATGCGCCAAATGCAAATACGGTTATAGTTTATTTGGATACTGCCAGTCCATATATCAAAGAAACTTTCGGAAAACCATTCCGCAAAACACTTGGCCATGAGATGCATCATGCAAAACGCTGGGAAACACCTGGATATGGAAGAACAGTTTTTGAGGTACTCATTACTGAAGGGTTGGCTCAGCATTTCGAAGAAGAAGTTGTAGAAGAAACTGAACTTGTAGAACACTTCTGGGGGCTTACTCCTGAGCAGATAGCACAACTAACAGAGCGAGGACAAGCTGAGTTTGATATGCCTTTAATTACTTTTGGTGATTACTATCATAATAGGTGGTTTCTTGATGGTTCAGAGGAAGAAGGCATACCGCCGCATGCGGGATACGCAATCGGTTATGCGCTCGTTGGTCAATACTTAAAAGCCCACCCTGATCAAAAAGCGTCAACTCTTGTAGTAGCGCCAGCCGGGAATTTTAGAGCAAAAAGAGTAATATCTACTTGAGCTACTTGTTGTAATTGTAGGGAGAAGTGTTTTGAGGAGTATTTCCTGAAGGATTGTAGCCATCTTTGTTTCCCAAGAAAATATAATACACCGCAGCGTAGACGATTCCGCCAATAATGAGATAGATCAGAATTCACTGCCACAGGGGTCTTTTTCCATAGTAATTTTTTTTCTCTTCCCCGGCCATAGCCAATTATTTCAATATTGAAAAAGAAAAGTCAAGAGGCATGAGAAGTTATTTGGTAGTTAGTTGTTGCTTTCCCACGGGGTCATGAGCTGGAAGTAGTTTCCGTCCGGATCTGCAAAGGTCGCAATCCACATTCCTTTAGCTTCTCCTGGTTCGTATGGTTCTTTGACGACCTTAGCGTCTGTCTTTTTTATCCTGTCAAACTCTTTTTTGACTTCTTTTGTTTCAAAATTAAGGAGTATTCTTTGCGGTTCTTTAGATGATCCCTTCACTTCTGAGTGCTCTCCAATAGTTATGTTTGTCGTTCCCACTTGCCATCCATACCAGCCGCCATCTTCCCAATCAGCCTTTCTGTCAAAAACCTTCTTATAAAACTCAGCCAAGATTTTCGGCTGGTGAGTCCCGATCATCACAGAATTAAAATTCAACATAGTTAGTGTACGTAGATTACTTTAATAGGTCTTGTTTGTCAAGAAAGAAATACGTAAATTATTTGTGGTAAGCAACATAGGCCCAATCCTTCCATTCATCTGCAAGGAGGGAATACCAATAATGATCGACAAACTTGCCACTTATCAACCCCGACTCGCGTGATGCACCCTCTTTTATAAAACCTAATCGTTCTGGAATCGCACGGCTTTTCTCATTTACCATTTCTTTCGTTATGAATAAACGTGAGATACTTTTTCCCGAAAAACAATATCCCCAGGGTCATGATTCCTGACAGAGCAAATGGTAAGCTCAGATTGAATGATCCGATAACTCCTCCAAGCAGTGGGCCAAAAACCATACCGAGTGATCCGAAGCTTTGCGTTATACCTAAGACCATTCCCTGCTCTTCAGGCTTTGACTCAAGGGATATGAGGGATTGCGTATTGATCATGATAAGGCTTACCGCAAAGGGAGTAGTTATGCCAGCAAGGATCACAAGCCACTGAAAAGGCGACAGACCCATCAGGACTATTGAGGCGCTGAAGACAATAAGCCCAAACTTTATCATTTGCACTTCACTCAGTTTTTTTAGAAGCATTCGAATCAAAAACATTTGCGTTATAAAAGAGCTAAGACCAATCAGTCCAAAGTATAATCCGTTTTGTCCCTCATTCCAGCCAAATTTCTCGTGTCCCAAAAGTGAGAAAACGCCAATGATTAAAGACAGAGAAAAATTGACAAAGAGAAAAAGTAAGATAAGAAAGGCAATATTTTTCGGCCTCAGTACTTCCTTTGCGATTGCAACATTGATGAACTCAATTTTTATGTGTTTTTGAAGGCTTTTGTTTGACTCCGGAAGAATAAAATAGATAAGTATTGCATTGAGAAGCGAGAGAACCGCGGGTATGATAAAGGCAGCTGAAATCGAAAATTGCTGAGAGACAAACCCGCCAAGAAGCGGTCCGACGATAAATCCCAAACCAAAGATAGAGCCCATGAGGCCGAGCGCTTTTGTCCTTTCATGAGCCTTTGAGGAGTCTGCGATATATGCTTGTGCGACCGAAATATTTGAGCTTCCAATACCCGCAAGCATTCTTGCAAAGAAAAGTAACCAGATTTGTGGGAAGAAAAAAACGAAAAAATACGATACTGAATTCAAGAGGGAGCTGAGGATAAGTACCGGTCTTCTCCCGTATTTATCAGAGAGGCGCCCTAAAATCGGGCCGAAGAGAAATTGAAACAATGAGAATGAAGCAATAATTGCTCCGACAAGAATCGTCCCGCCGCCAATTTGTGTTACCAAAAGTGGGAGAATTGGAATGACAATCCCAAACCCAATGAGGTCAATAAAAACAACGAGAAGCAATGTAAACAATTTTTTATTCATAGATCTCTCATTATAAACAATTATTTCCAACAGTTGCCAGAGTTAAAGGTAACCAGTCTATGGTAAATACAAAATAGAAAGTAGCATGCATACACGTACTTTCATACATGCAACATGCTACTCGCTACAAACTACTTGGCAGCCACTGCCGTATCGATCTTATCAAAGCTTTGATTCCATCCCTGATCCATGCCTTCCCGCATCTTCTCATCGATATCTGCGATACCGACGTGATGTAAAGTCATTTTTGTTTTTCCATCAATCTCTTCAAACTCGAACGTGACCTCCAGCTCGAGCGGGAAACCTTTCATGCCGTAGTGCTCTGATGAAACGACATTTCCTTTTTCATCTGCGAAACTATCAGTGACGACGATTTTCTTCATCGGAACGATTTCTTTATACGTTCCCGTACTCCAAAAATCCTGCTCAGGAGCATCAGGCGTAGGTTTTCCTCGCATGCAGGAAAGATACTTGCCCCCGACTCGAAAATCAATAGTGACACTTGGTGCGGTAAAATCTTTTGGCCCCCACCATTTCTTCAAATGTTCCGCGTCTGTCCAATACTTCCAAACAGTCGCAACCGGCGCATCAAAAATACGTGTGATTACTAAGACATTTTTATCCGTCATTTTATCCCTCCTTTCGTAAGTTTTCTTTTTTCAATCTTCAATAATTTATCCAACGCATCAAAGCGCTCGTTCCACGTCTTTGTCATTTTTCTTATCCATTCTTCGATTTCGTTCATCGCATGGGGGTTGATCTGGTATATCCTTTGCTGTGCTTTTTTTTCAACTTGCACGAGTTTTGCTTCGCGTAGAACTTTTAGATGTTGCGAGATGGCAGGGGGACTTACTTGAAATTTGTGGTAGATATCAGAGGCTGATAATTGGCCGTGGGCCGCAAGCATTTCTATGATATTGCGTCGTGTCGGCTCAGCGATCGCAGAAAACATGTCCATAAACATATAATAAAGTTTCTACTTAATTAAGTCAATACTTAATTGTTTACAATTTTCTAACTTGACACTGTGGATCGGATTAAATAAAATCATTGCAAGTAACTATGGCACAAAAAATAACTCCGTTCTTATGGTTTGAGAAAGATGCCAAGAAAGTAGCAGAATACTATACTTCCATTTTCAAGGATTCGAAAATTAAAAACACGAGTATAATGGAAGACACTCCTTCGGGTACTGTCGAGATTGTTGCTATTGAACTCTTCGGCCAGGATTTTACGCTCATGAGTGCCGGCCCTCTCTTTAAATTTACTGAAGCGATTTCATTTGTCGTTGATTGTAAAGACCAGGAAGAGGTCGATTATTATTGGGAGAAGCTCATCGCAGATGGTGGAGAAGAATCAGCGTGTGGGTGGCTCAAAGACAAATACGGCTTGTCCTGGCAAATTATCCCCCAAAGGCTCAATGAATTGATATCAGATCCGGACAAAGAAAAAGCAGGAAATGCCACGCAAGCGATGCTCAAAATGAAAAAAATTATCGTTGCGGATCTTGAGAAAGCCTTCGAAGGAAAATAACCCTTCAAAATCTTCTCTTGTCATCCTGAACCCATGCCGCACGCTGTGCCGCAGGACTTTCAGCTTGATTCAGGATCTACTTAGATTCCGAAATAAATTCGGAATGACACCTGTTAAACTGCGTACTCGTTTACTTGAAATAAACCAAATGTATTTCCTTCCGGATCCAAAAAATACCCTTGCCGGCATTTTCCGACAACAGCGAATTTCGGCAGCACAACCAACCCGCAGTTTTTCATAGAAGTAGTATAGCAAGAGTGAACTGAAGCCTTAGGGATATTCTGAGGTTACATCTGTGTAGGTTGGAGCATGCCGACTCTGTTGCCTTCTGTATCTATAAATGACACATAGAGTCCGACACCTGGAATGTCATCCGGTTTTCCCTGCTTTTGACCGCCAAGCACCTTGCCTCCGGCTGCCTTTACTTTTTTCATTGCTTCATTAATATCGTCAACTGCAATGACCACAGAGGGGTGTTGTAAGCCGGGATTTTTCGGATTGTATTCGAAGAAGCCGCCGTTAATTGCGCCCGGATTTTTTGGCCGTTGCGTCTTCTCATCAACTACAGTCGTTGTCGCAAGGACATAGCTCCCCATGTCTTGTCCCAAATGCTGCATCTGCCACCCAAATGCTTTGGTGTAGAAATCTGCTACACGCTTTCTGTCTTTGGCTGGCATCTCAAAGTGTACGACCGGATCCATTTTCATGGTGTTATTTAAACAAAATTTTTAGAAAATAGCAAGAGGGGAATCTTGCCGAAAGTTGGTTGTCTGTTAAAGACGAGAGAGGTTACTCACTCATCGACGCTTTCTGTCTTTTTCATGACTAAATTATACTAAATATTTTAAATCTGAAATACCTCCCCCATTGTATAATTGCCGTATGACTATCAGAAGTTTTAAGAAAGAGGACCAGCCATATGCACAGGAAATTATCCTTAACGGCTTGAAAGAATACTGGGGTTTTATAGACAATACCCTAAATCCTGATGTGTATGCTATCGAAAAGACATACGTACAAGAAGGATGTAGGTTTCTCGTCGCGGAAGCAGATGGAAGGATTGTCGGTACTGGCGGTTTGATGAGAACAAAGGATGCAAATGTTGCGCAGATTGTTCGGGTCTCAGTGCATCCGGATCATAGAAGGCAGGGTGTTGCGAAAGAAATCGTGACCCATTTGTTGGATTACGCAAGAGAGATGGGGTATAAGAAAGTATTGGTTGAAACGACAAAGTCATGGATAGCACCCAGAACATTATACAATCAACTTGGTTTTAGAGAAATTCGTGAAGACGAAGCAGACGTCTATATGATGTTTGAACTCTGAGAAAAAGTTAGACCTTATTCCTTAGCGCGGAAAATGGTTACAAAATAACATAAATGATATAATCCCAAGAATGCAGGATAAACGTCATCTTATGATTATTCCTATTATCCATACGAGTGCTGATTTTGGTAGTCTAGGAAGCAATACCCGCGTAGACCCCGAATACGAAACCAGGGCCATTGACTATTGGCGGTTAGTTTTTGAATATGTCCAACAGCTACCCCTTGATTTTCCTAAACTAACAATATACCAAGACGGTCTACCCGATACTGCAACAGAAATTATAATGAGGATTGTTAATGAAACTCAAACACCCAATTATGAACTTCTTCGCTGGTGTAGGAATAAAGGCGCTCATATTAGGGGAACGGAAGACCCTTCTCTTTTAGTCCAAGAATACCATGCCTTACAAGCTATTTTTAATGCTGAAAATGAAGAGCAAAAAGGTATGGCGCGGTTGGAATACGCAAAAGTAAGTCAAATTCTTTTAGAAGAACGGGATGAATATATCGCCAATAGAATAAGAACTACTCTTCCTGAAGGTGGTAGTGGATTATTATTTCTTGGCTTGGCCCATGACATCAAATGCTTACTAGAACAAGAGATGAAAGTTACTGAACCAGAAGGTCTAATCGACGGTTCATCAGAAAGCTTAAGAGAAAAATTATCCGGAAAAGAAAGAAGACTATGATGAGCGTCGGAAAAGATATTTGCTCCCCCTGATTGACGTGTTCAGAACTAGACAAGTGATTCTACTTCCCTTTGATATTTTATTTCTTACCTACACCATGACAATAAGCAGGAAAAATAAGTATTAGCCTCAGATTGATAAATGTTTATTTTCTTGATATACGCTTCTTTTCAGTCACACATAGAAGCACTATTCCATAGCAAAATAATATTTCAAATTACGCTTAGGCACCAGGATTTTCCTTGGGGATCAGGAATCTTTTGGCACTGACTTTTTGCTACATTTTTATTCTTATCCCAATCCAAAATACCATTGCCAATTTGCTTAAAGCAGCTTTCTCTGTTTTGTGAATCGGTGAGAGAACAAAAATCTATCATCTTTTGCATGTCTCCGACAAAACGATAGGACAAAGAAGATACAACACCCCCAACGCAAATATTTTTAAAATGTTCTGATGGCATAAGATCACAATCTTTTTTCATGGTTTCCAAAGATTGAGTAAAGCCAACTTGGTTTGTTCCAATAGTTCTAAAGCATCGATCTTGATACTTATTGGGAGTTTGCAGACAAAGATCCGCAACCTTCCTCCAGTCCTGGTTACTAATGATAGAAAAATACGAACTTTGGTACTGCCAGCAAAGGCTTTGATATTTTTCCGAAAGAGCGTTGCATGGATAAAAAGGATCATCTTTTTTAATGTAGATACTGACATGGTCAAAAGAAGTAGAGGAGGATGAATTTTCCATAAATACACCGGTATAACATCTTTCTTTGTATTGCTGGTTTGAAATCGTGTCGCAAAGTTTTAAAGACTGCTTAAGTTCCATATTTGTCACAAACATTGCCGCATGCCCCATGCCATGAAGGCATTCATTCAATTCAATTGGTTTTTGGTAATCCTGAGCTTTTCCGCAAACTTTGGCAAATTCACTCGCTAAATTAAATCCCGTATCATTTGTTTTTTGTTTCAGATATGCCTCCAGCGTTCCGTGGTAACATCCTCCATGACAGGTAGAATCACACTGAGCATAAACTTTGGCAATACTGTTTTGATTATCATATTCCAACCGGGAAAGATAATGAGTCACCTCGTGACACCTTGCGTAAACTTCAGGGTATTGCTCATTTTCTCTAAAAACTTTTAGTGTTTTTGCCAAACCAAATTGACTATACAATATATCTGCAGCTTGCTTGTAGCATCCGTCCCTGCCATCAGTTTCAAAACATTTTCTCAACTGGTTTCTGACATATAGATTAATATCTTCTCCATTTTGTTGTGGAGTAAAGTTAATTTGGAATTTTCGATTGTATTCTTTAATTAATCTATCTACGTTTTGCAAACACTCTTGACTTTGTTCAGAGGCGTTGCAAACATCTTTTGATTTTTCAGACCAACCTGGTATTTCCTGGAAAACCAATTCTCCCGCTGCAGCTTTTATGCATTTATTGATATATTCCGGTACCTGCATTTTTTGGCAGCCTGAAATAATTTGGCTAACGTCTCCAGATGACGCAAGAGAAAATCCTAGGGCATCGAAACAACTTTCTTTAAAAGGTTTTGAGGAAGAAGAGAGGCAGACTCCAATTACTTCATCAAATTCCATATTAAATCTGCTCATCAAAAGAGAAGGCTGATTTCTGCCGCAGGCAGATGAATAAGCGTATCCATATTTTGCTTCCAGACTATTGCAAGGATAGTATGGGTCATTACTTTTGAAAAATGAATCGGGCGCGGAGCGGACAAATTCCATAAATACACCGTCAAAACAGTACTCATTACCGGATGTCAGTTTTCTGCAGGTAACAAGCGCTTTTTCTAAATCCTGTGTTGAATAAAAAGAGGCAACTCCGTGGCCGATCCCATGAATACAGCTTGCAACCGGACCGCTTCCGTCAAGGCCCAATTTCAAACAAGCGTTTTGCGCATCCAAAAGATGACCAAGATTTTTTGAAAAAGCTTTATCTAAAAAGCCGTGGTAACAACCAAAAGCAAAATGGGTAGTGCAATTTTTAATTCCTTCAAAACCAAAACTGTCATAGAGTAATAGTCCTGAAAGGTGAGCCAAGTCATGAATATTACCGGAAGATCCTCCTTCTCCTTTGAAAGTGTCTTTTACATATTGCCAAGCTGTAGGAGCGCCATTGTTTTTCGCAATTTGCTCAAGCTCTTTAGATTGGAGATCATAAGAAAGTTTTTTGAAATTTTCTTTATCGGGTAGTTGTATTTGTCC
>JACQKR010000015.1 GCA_016204425.1 Candidatus Levyibacteriota bacterium | reverse complement strand
GAATTAGTGCTATACTACAGATGAGTATTAATTATCGAGTACTGAGAAGCAGATTTTTCTGCCTCTTTCGAATACCTGGTGATTAATATGGCAAACGCAGAAGTTATCTCAGGTCCAAGGCCAACTGACGTTCTTCAAGCACCTGAAGGAAGTGAAATACTTTCTCCCCAGCGGACGCTCATGATCATAGCGCATGCATATCAACCTCCTCGTGAATATTTGCTTCTCGGAGAACCTGGAGAGCAACGGGCAGATGTTGTCGCAAGCGTAAATGAACAAATTTACCAGGAATGTTACAAGCCAAACTTCGTAGATAGAGAGCAGTTGCCTGATGGTTTGCTCATGTCTTTTTACGCACCACTTCGTGATTGGATCAAGCATCATCATCCTGAAGAATTTGACATAATACGTGAAAGAATAAATGCACTCGAAGATAAAGAATATCGAGTCCTTGGAGATCCATATATGCATATTATTCTTCCGCTGCTTTCTCCAGAGGATCAAGATACGTGGGTCAAGATAGGAAAGCAAGCATTTGAAGATGATTTTGGATTTACTCCAAAAGGTATGTGGTTGCCTGAAACTGCAGTTTCAGCGACAACAATTCGAGTTCTTCATAATAACGGTTATAAGTTTGTAGTGCTTCGGGATACACAATTACAGTCTGCAGAGCAACCGATCATGCATATCCCAGTACGAGATGAAAACGGAAAAGAAACAGCCGATGCGATGACAGTCGTGCATTTTGATTCTGAAATAAGCGGCTCAGTGTCCTATCCTGATCCAAAGAATGACATAACACACCCTGTGCAAAAATTCTTGTCGTTACCACAATTTGCCCATAAAAGCAGATACGCTATTGCAACAGACATGGAATACTATGGACATCATCAAAAATTTAAAGATCAGTGGTTGGCAGCAGCCACAAATAAGTATATTTTAGCTAAATTTGGTTTCCAGACTTTTGATGTAAAGAAGGCACTTGAAGAAACACCATATGCAAAAACTGACATATGGGATAACTCAAGCTGGAGTTGTGATCACGAACTGGGACGATGGAAGGGAACATGCGGTTGTGGTTTGAATCCAGATAATCCTGACTGGTCGATAGTAGATGAGATACATAAGCTCTATCAGGATGTAGATGGGAAAGATAAAGAAATTGATAAACGACTTGATGAGCTATATCCTGCTGGTTGGCGTGATACATATGTACGATTCTTTTTGGGCACGAGAGAAGCGGTCTTTCAGCAAGGAGATATCGATGACGAGATAGAGACACTTCGGCAGCAAGAAGATATGGATATCCTAAGAAATGAGAAAGTTGTACCCTTATTTAAGGCTCATACTGCTGTTGGGATTGCGGAAATAAGTTGTTTTGGATTTTTCAGAGATAAAGCTGATAGACCTGAACGTGAATTGGCTCAGGGCAACCTAGTGCAAATTCAAAAGCTCGTTCCTGACATCAATGAAGCAGTCATATATAATGCAGCGTAAATATGTACAAAAACCATGCATATAGAGATAAAACCGAAAATGAGATAAGAAAAGAGATACTGGAGGAAGGATTCGACCCGATTAAAATTTCAAATGGTTCAGGGTTTGTTTATGCGCTTCATCAACATCCCGAAACGAAACTTCTCGTTTTTCTCGAAGGCAGCATGGATGTGACGGTGCATGGAGAAACATATCGTTGTCTGCCTGGAGACAAAATGATTATTCCCGGCAATACTCCTCATTCAGCAGTTGTCGGGAAGGAAGGCTGTATATTCTTCTGGTCGGAGAAGATTATGTAACTTAGTGATCTTTGTGGTATCGTTTTTCGATTTTCTTTAGTTTATCCCCTATCGCACGCTCGACGTCAACTCCGGCAGAGTTTGCCAACTGGAACGTAGTAATGATCACGTCTGCAAACTCTTCATAAAAATTACGTTTGTCGAATTTCTCAAGTTTTGATTTTCGCTGCAGCTTCAGGACAGATAAAATGTCATTGCATAATTCCCCGACTTCTTCGTTCAGTTTTATCGTTCTGGTGAGAATTTCTTTTTCAGTCTGCGTGTAGAGCTTGTATCGCGGCGTTCTGGCTTGATCAAGGACTCGGATATTATCCTGAAGTGATTTTACGTTCACGTGTTGATTATATCACTTCTTTTGTGTTTATAATACGTGCATGGTGCATGAAGAATTACAAAAAAAAGCTGCGAGCTACCTTTCAAAAAAAGACCCTGTTCTTGCAAATGTGATCAAAAAAGTTCCTCTATTTACGCGTCAGTTTGGCGGTAACTATTTCCTTGATTTGGCCGAATCAATTGTCTCACAGCAGTTATCGATAAAAGCGGCGGATACCATCTGGAAACGTTTTACCGGATTGTTCCCTCATAATGAAGTAAAACCGCTTGGTGTCATCAATATCGAAGGGCAGAAAATGAGGGACGCCGGCATGTCCTGGCAGAAGATTTCCTATATAAAAGACTTGGCGGAAAAAGTTCTCGCATCGGGAATTCTTTTTGAACAGTTTGATATTATGACTGATGAGGAGATCATCGAAGAGTTGGTGAAGGTAAAAGGGATTGGGCGTTGGACTGCTGAGATGTTTCTGATGTTTAGCATGGGGCGTCCGGATGTTTTCTCATATGGGGATCTTGGAATACGAAAAGCGATTCAGAAACTCTACAAATTTGATCATGAACCGACAAAAGAAGAAGCGGAGCGGATTGCCGAAAAGTGGCGGCCATTCAGAACAATTGCATGTCGGTATCTTTGGAAAAGCTTAGAGGTATGATATTATATGTAGGTTCATGGCGCATAAGGATTTATTACAAAAAGCTGCACTTGTTCGAAAATGGTCTTTGATTTCCACAACCGAAGCAGGATCCGGGCATCCCACCTCTTGCTTATCGGCTGCCGATATAGCAACCTATATTTTCAATACCCATTTTACCTATGATTTGAAAAATCCGTTGAATCCGAACAATGACCGGTTTATTCTCTCAAAAGGCCATGCAGCGCCACTTTTCTATACACTTTTTGCCCTTTCCGGAGCATTCGAGGTAGAAGAATTAAAGACACTTCGCAAATTTACCAGTCGTCTTGAAGGACATCCGACACCGGAATTTTTATACACAGATGCTGCGACAGGGTCGTTAGGACAAGGGTTGTCTGTCGGTGCCGGTCTTGCCTATCTTGCGAAGCATGAGAATTTGCCTTTCAAAACGTATGTCCTTTTGGGTGACGGAGAGGTAGCCGAAGGACAAGTATGGGAAGCAGCGAATTTCGCATCATATTATAAATTACATAATCTGATTGCAATTGTTGATGTGAATCGCCTCGGGCAATCCCAGCAAACCATGTTTGAGCACCATCTTGAGGAATATGCAAGACGGTTCAAGGCGTTTGGTTTTGAAACACTGACGATCGACGGGCATAATTTTTCAGATATACAAAAAGCTGTTGATGCAGCAGTCGCAAATAAAACAGAAAAACCAATGGCAATCGTTGCAAGGACGTTTAAAGGAAAAGGCGTGAGCTTTTTAGAAAATAATGAAAATTATCACGGAAAGGCAGTGAAGAAAGAAGAGCTTGCGAAAGCACTTTTTGAGCTTGGAGAGATAGACGATAGTTTGCGATTTCAATTAAAAAAGCCTAAAACAACCGTCATCCTGGGGAGCGGAGCGACTCCAGGATCTCTTTCTAACGAGAAGAAAATCCAAAGAGATTCTGGATCTTCGACCAGAATGACGATTAATCTTGATTATAATTTAGGTGATGAGATTGCCACGCGTGAAGTGTACGGAAAAGTTCTTGGAGAAATTGCAAATAAGAATACTGCTATTTACGCACTCGATGGCGATGTGAAGAATTCGACATTCAGTCAGGATTTCAAAAAAGCATATCCTCATCGGTTTGTCGAATGTTTCATCGCAGAACAAAACATGGTCGGGATCGCTGTCGGGATGGCACGCCTGGGCAAGATTCCATTCGTTTCAACCTTTGCTGCCTTTCTGACACGGGCTGCAGATCAGATTCGAATGGCAGGAATCGGACACGCAAATATAAAGTTCGTCGGCTCACATGCCGGTGTGTCAATCGGTGAAGACGGCGCGTCTCAAATGGGACTTGAGGATATTGCGCTTTTCGGGACGATTCCAGGAAGCGTTATTCTTCATCCATCCGATGCTGTCTCGACAGCAAAACTTATTCCACAACTTGTCGAACATACAGGTATTTCCTATCTTCGAACTCTTCGATCCAAGACGAAAGTTATCTACAAAACTGATGAGAAATTTGCAATCGGCGGATCAAAAGTCCTTCGCTCATCAAAAAATGACGTACTGACTGTCGTTGCCGCAGGTATTACCGTTCCCGAGGCGTTGCAAGCATATGAGGAGCTGCAAAAAGAAGGTATTTCGATTCGGGTAATCGATTGTTATTCTATAAAACCGATTGATGTTACAGCATTGCAGAATGCATTGAAAGAAACAAAGCTAAAAACGATTATTTCTGTTGAAGACCATTATGAGCATGGAGGATTGGGGGATATGGTATTGTCTGCTCTTTCCACATCTGGTGCAAAAATGGTAAAACTCGCAGTTAAGAAATTCTCCCACTCAGGAAAAATGAATGAGCTCCTTGCGGACGCGGGCATCAGCACAAAGCATATTGTAAAAACTGTAAAAGAGTATACTAAGTAGTATGGAAGGCTCCTCCCGCCCAGAGTCACCGCAAGGAATGAAAGAATCCCCTCAGCCGTCTATCGAATCATCGCCACAGCAAAAAACTCCAGAGCCACAGACACTTACTGCAGAAGAAAATGTATCGAAACCGATTGATGTAGTAAGCGAAGAAATAGGTACTAGTTTACCTTCGAATCCATTTAATAACGCTGATGTTGAGAAAAAATCGCTGAAAAAGACTTTCAGGCAACTAGTTAGAAAAAAGCTTCTTGGTGAAAAGCGTGAACGGTTGATAGAAAAAACTCCTCGTTTTTGGCCAATTCTTGACCATCTCGTCCAAACAAGAGAGATAGATACAGTATATACAGAAGCAATTGATAGAATAGATAAAGAAACTTCTTTTTTTGATGACTTTAAAGAAACTGGTATCTTTGATGAGGTAAAAAACGTGTTTAGACCTGATTGGTCAAAAGACCTTCCCGATCTGCTGATGAATAATAAGGACTCCAAAAAAAGAGAAACAAGGGTTAGCTGGGCACGTCCTTATTGGTGGATGCCAGAAGATACATTCTTAAGAGAAATGTTTTTTTATATGCCCATTGGAAGTAAAATTTATCTCGCAGGAGATAAGCCGAGCAAGGAAGAAATGCTTTTTTCACTTTCATCCTTTGGAAACGTTCCGTGGGGAACGGGTGCATATCTGCATGAGAAAATTCACTCACTACAAGAGCCACATATGCCGATCAAGAGAGCAGCGTACCTTATCCTTCTTGCTCGAAACAAAAATCCCAAAGGTGAGCTCTCTGAGGCGCAAGCATATCGTGCGTTTGGTGCACCAATAGACATTATCACTGCAGAAGAGCTTTCAGCAAAAATCCAAGAATTCAAAATGGACGGAAAAAAGAAAGCCTACCCATATATTAAGCCAGAGAGATTTTCCTACGCCTTACACGCCATGGATCAACTAAATGCATTAGGAATGAGCCAGAAAGAAATTGCAGCGCTTGTCCGACGGAGTCCAAGCAGGTGGGATAACAAACGAAATGTGTATCCAGACGTTCAAGAAGTTATCGATGCTGAAATGGCAAAGCGAGAACTAGACATAGATGGTTTAAACGTCTTGGTTGATACATATCGGGACGTAAAACGATCAATGCATGAGAAAGTTCGAACTATTGCACAGGAAATTTTACAGCGGTATGAAGGAAATGTCTCAAAGAGTGAAGAAGACCGCACAAAAAAAGAGGAATTCCCTTTTGACTATAATACAGTTTCCCTTCGTCCTTTACGAGTACGACTTACAGATAAGATGCTAGAAAGACGAGCAAACGCTGATGGACGAGAATATGTGATTGATCTCTATGAGAATGTTACGCAGAAAGAGGCAAGAGATCAGAGACGAAAAGAACGATTATCCACAGATGAGAAATTGTTTGCAGAGATTAACACAATTGCTTCAGAGGAAGATCTACATAAAGCGTATGAACGTGCGACGAGTATTTTATCTAATTATATGCTCGAGGGGATTTATAGGCTCGATGGCTATAATGTAAGCAAGTATATACGAGATGGGTTCGAAAATATGTCAAAGAAGGAAAAAAAGAAATGGCAAAAGAGATTTCAGAAACATCCAATAGAGCAAAACTATCTTAAAACAGTTGATGGAGCTACAGAACGGTATTCTAGCAATATATGGCCAGATAAGAGGGCAATGCTACATTCTTTTGCAAAAGACGGCGCATTGCCAATTCAGGCTCAGCGATACATACATGGAGCAATAGATGAAATGCACAAACCAAAATCTTTGATAGGAAAACTATTTTCTTGGAGAAAAAAAGGGCAAGAACTAAAGGAAGCGCAAGCATACCGTGCATCATTTTTGCCCACAGAACTTGCTTCACGGACGGAATTAGCATCCTATATGGTTAATGCGACAGATAACAAAGGAAGAAAAATTCATAAAAATCTTAATCCTGATAGGCTCATTTTCGCAATCGATGCAATAGATTTTTTTAATGCATTTGGTGTCTCTCAGGAAGACATAGCAAAGATTATTCGACGACCTGGAGGGTGGGATAAGTACGGCAAAAGGTATAGAGGAGTTTGGAAAGAGATGAAAAAACGGGTAAGTAGACTGGATCCGGTAACTATGCTGGACGATTTGGAGTTTTATGAAAAATCTGCAGATATCATAAAAATGCCAGATATTATGCGTAAAGTAGTCATTGAGGATGCTATGCGTAAGCTCGATGAGCAAGAATCTAATCGAGAACTCGCTCGTGATACGTTAGATCGATATAAATACAAAGACGAAACACAAGAAATGGCTGCATAATATGCTTCAACGATTTCTCAAGATCATATTTGAAAGTCTTTTAGAAGTATTTCTCATTCTCCTTTATACACCGCTTGGAGTTATCGCATTTATATTTTCCGGAAAAGAAGAAACGCATACTCAGGTAAACGGTAAAACAATTATTCTCGTTGAGTGGTGGACAAATCCAAACATCATACATCGATTCTGGAAGCGGTATCTTGAGCGAAAGCGTTTCAATGTGTATCTTGTGAGTTTTTCATTACTGCGCGGATCGTTTCAAGAAAGTGCAGAAAAATTAAAGCAGTTTATTGATGAAAAAAAATTGCATAACATTACGCTCGTTGGACTAAGTACAGGATCGGTTACTGCACTCTTATATTTGCAAGAGTTTGATGGTTGGAAGCAAGTAAAAAAATTTATTGCTGTTGCAGGGCCGTTTCATGGTACGCCACTTGTTCTTCCCTTGGCTTTTTTCCCATCTGTCAGAGAATTATTGCCAGAGAGCAAGTTTTTGAGGGCACTATTGTCAAAACCTGTGAAACACACAGAAAAAATAACTATTCTGAATGCAAAGATGGATGAAATGGTGCCTCTATGGAGTAGAATACTCCCAAATGTGAAGCAAGAAATTATTGATATCTATGGCCATAATAATTTGCATATCTATAGTAAATCGACGTATGATATGATTGCACGATATGCAGCTGAACCCCGCTGAAATAAAAGGGAAAGTTACTACAATAGTAAAAGAAGCAGGCAATATTTTAGAGAAATATTTTTCCTCCGGAGTGTATACATCTCACAGTAAAGGAGGAGTGGATTTTGCAACAGAAGCAGATGATGCGATTGATGCCTTTTTACGGAATCGTTTGAGAAGTGCGTTTCCGGAAACACAATTTCTCACAGAGGAGACAGCGCCTGATGATTATTCTTCTTTTGAGCAGGCAGAAAATGTCTGGATCATTGATCCGATTGATGGTACAACAAATTTTTCCCGTCGTGACCCGCATTGCTGTATTTCTGTCGCGTTTGCTTCGAAGGCTGAAGTAATACTCGGCATCGTGTACGCACCGATGGAGGGTAAACTATATGTTGCAGAAAAGAACGACGGCAGTGCATCTTTAAATGGACATACGCTTGCAGTTTCAAAAACAGATTCTCTGTCCGTTGCTGTTATACAAACCGACTGGCCTTGGAGTATGGAAGGAAGACAAATCATTTACAAGAAATTACAAGGCGTATTTGGGAACGTCAGATCGGTGAAGATGAAAGGAAGTGCGGCGCTTGATCTTGCAAATCTTGCAGCCGGCGGAATTGATGGTTATTTTATAACCGGTGCTTATCCTTGGGATATAGCGGCTGCAGCGCTTTTCGTTGAGAAGGCAGGCGGTAAGCTAACCACATTTGACGGAGGTCCATGGAATATTTTTTCATCTGAGATCCTTGCGACAAATGGTATCTTACATGAGCAAGTAATAGAATTACTCAATAAATCTTGATGTCATTGCGAGCGCCTGCCTTGCCGCCTGCCTGCCGGCAGGCAGGGCAGGCAGGTCAAGAGATCGCCACGGTCGCCTCAGGCGACCTCGCGATGACAAAGGAGAACAATATGAGAGCTACTGGAATATCGTTGTGGTTGATGCCGGAGGGCAAAATGTATGAAGAATTATCTTTATTGATAAAGAAACTAGCAGAACAAAATAACGCCCCAATTTTTCAACCCCACGTAACATTACTTGGTGAGGTCAAAGAATCACAAGAAGCTGTTGTTTCCAAAACCCAAAAAATTGCCAAACATCATACTCCGTTTACGATTTCATTTACGCATATTGATTTTGAGGATTATTTTTTCAGAGCACTTTTTCTCAAAGCGCAAAAGACTGATGTATTGTCCCGCCTGAACAGTAAGACACGGGAAGTATTTGCGATGAGCGATTTGCCTCCATACATGCCGCATCTAAGTCTTCTATATGGTGATTTTTCGACATTACTTAAAGAAAATCTTATACGAGAGCTCGGTCGTGAGCAACAGTATTCGTTTCTTGTAAACGCTATAAGTGTTGTTCATTCAAATGGAGAGGCAAGAGAGTGGAAAGTAATTGAAAAGATACCATTGGGTTGATTGTTTGCAAATTACTCTGCCTTTTCTTATACCACTCCGCCTTGATTTTGAAAAATGTGGTATATGCCTCCGGAGCAATCGAATTGGATTTAGGCTGAATAGCAGGTTGCTTAGTCAAAATCAAAGCTACGTTAGGTATTATACGTTTTGCATTTCGATTGCAGAGGGGTATAGAATATGAGTATACCTCTTTTTCTTCTATGGATAATAAAGAACAACGACGATCGCGAAAAGAACAGAAACATAAGAGTGAGCTAGGAAGTATTTTTGGAGTGATCACACTGCTTGGTGTTATTATCACTGTTATTGTTCTTAAAACATCCGGCTCCCCTATGGTCGCCGGAGTCAGCATAAAACGGGACATTCCGGCAAAGACGACACCTGTGCCAAATCCTGAAAGTGCTGCATCAGTTGCAATAAAAGAAAACGCGCAGGAACGGTTGGAGCAGATAAAAGAACAGGTCAGCAATCTTTCTGTTTCGGATATGGTCTCATCTTCTCCGCAAGTCGATAAAATTATTAAAGACCTTCAGGGATTGCAGCAATACCCCAAAAATCAGGTTAAGGACGCCTGCTTCAAAATCTGCGAAGGGTTATGAAAATCACATTGTCATTCTGAATGAAATGAAGAATCTTACATTGATAGATGTTTCGCTTTGCTCAACATGACAAATTAATATATGAAAATTGTAAAAAAATTTTTCCGCAAACTCGGCCCGGGCTTCATCACCGGTGCATCTGACGATGATCCGTCCGGCATCGCTACATATTCTCAGACGGGTGCGATGTTTGGGTATTCACAGCTCTGGACTGCTCTTTTCTCTTTTCCCTTCATGTCGGTTGTTCAGGAAATGTGCGGAAGAATCGGATTGGTGACGGGAAAAGGATTATCAGGTGTTATCAGACATCATTATTCAAGAGCAGTATTATGGTTTGCTGTTGTGCTTCTTGTTGTGGCGAATACGATTAATATCGGTGCAGATCTCGGGGCAATGGCGGCATCTGGGCAAATGCTCTTTGATATCCCGTTTATTTTTTGGCTCATTGGCATGACCGTATTAATACTTATTCTTGAAATCTTTGTTTCATATAAGGTCTATGCACGGGTGTTGAAGTATCTGGCATTTTCGCTCTTTGCCTACATCATTACCGCTTTTATTATTAAACAGGATTGGAGCGTTGTATTTCTATCTACATTTATCCCAAATATTGCATTTAGCAAGGCTTATATTTTCAATATTGTTGCGATTTTTGGTACAACAATTTCTCCATATCTTTTCTTTTGGCAAGCAGGTGAGGAGGTAGAAGAAGAGGTAGAAAAGGGGAAGATTCGCTCAATGGGTGCTGGTATCCCAAAAATAAATAATCGTGATATTAAAGACATGAGAACAGATACTATTATTGGTATGTTTTTTTCTAATATTGTTATGTTTTTTATCATTGTGACAACCGCATCTACACTGCATGCTCATGGAATAACCCATATCGAAACTGCAGCTCAGGCAGCAGAGGCCTTGAGGCCAATTGCGGGGGATTTTGCCTATGTTCTTTTTGCATTAGGAATTATAGGAACGGGTATTCTTGCTGTTCCAGTTCTTTCCGGCTCTGCCTCATATGCGCTTTCTGAAGCTTTTGGATGGAGAGAAGGATTCTACCGTAAATTCGAAAAAGCGCATGGATTCTATGGAGTTATTACCGTAGCAACACTTATTGGGCTACTTGTAAACTTTACGTCGATTGCGCCTTTTCAAATGTTGTACTATACTGCAATTATCAACGGTATTGCCGCTCCTCCCCTTCTCATTCTTATTTTACTGATCACAAATAACAAGAAAATAATGGGGAAATATGTAAATTCATTTGCTTCAAATATTTTTGGCATTATAATAACAGCAATTATGGGGATTGCTGCAATATTTCTTATTGCGAGTTTCTTCATGAAATAATCTATGGATGAAATAAGACAACGAGCAAGCAGATTGCTTGAGAAAATCGATATTGATCAGAAAAAACAGCATGTTCGTGAGATAGAAGCGGAAAGCGCAAAACCTGAATTTTGGCAGGATCATCAAAATGCGACTGTAAAAATGAAGGAGCTCTCCGTATTGCAGAAGGAAATCGAAGAAATTGAGCTTCTTGAGCTATTGATTCAAGAAAACGACGAACAGGAAGCACGAAAACTTCTCGATAAACTTGAAACTTTGCTTTTTTTCTCCTCGCCTTATGATAAAGGAAATGCCCTTCTTTCCCTGCATTCTGGGCAAGGAGGGGTAGAGGCAATGGACTGGACTGAGATGCTTTCCCGGATGTACACCCGCTATTTTGAACGGAAAGGGTGGAGCTATGAAGTTATTGATAAAGACTTTGGCGATGAGGCAGGGCTCAAAAGCGCGGTCATTCAAGTTACGGGTCAATATGCGTATGGCCATCTGAAATATGAAGCGGGAGTTCATAGGCTTGTTCGGCAATCGCCATTTAATGCAGACAAGCTTCGGCAAACGTCTTTTGCCCTTGTTGAGGTGTTGCCGGATATCGAGCAAGACGATGACATTGTCATAAAAGACGACGACATTGAATTTGAGGCATACAGAAGCGGTGGTCATGGAGGGCAAAATGTGAATAAAGTTTCAACTGCTGTCAGGCTTAAACACAAACCAACTGGTATTGTGGTGACAGCACAGACAGAGCGGTATCAAAATCAAAACAGAGAATATGCCATGAAACTCCTCCGCGCGAAGCTATGGGTGATCAGAGAAGAAACACGTAAAAAAGAAGCAATGCAGTTGAAAGGGAGCTACAAAACTCCGGGGTGGGGAAACCAAATCCGGTCCTACGTTTTGCATCCCTACCAAATGGTGAAAGATCTTCGAACAGATTATGAAACCTCAAATACGCAGGCAGTCCTCGATGGAGATCTGGACACATTTATTGAGGAAGAACTCCGAAAACTATCCTAATTATTGAATACTCAACATGCGGTCGATGCCTCGTTTTGCTTTCTTCGCAGTTGATCGCTGAATATGAACGACCCGATCGTCCTCGAAAGGTTTCTTCGGGTCGCAGCAATCATCACACAAAATAATTTCCAGTTTGTCCTGCTGTAGTGAAGCAAGGAGTTTATCGAAGGTATTTGCTTTCATGTACCGACAGACTGCTTTTGATGAGACAGGAAGAAATTCTTTATCGGGAATTTCTTTTCTGAGACGGTAAATCATACCCTTTTCGGTCGCAACAAGGATTTTCCGAGCCGTTGTCACTCGTGCCCGCTCGACCATTTGTTCAGTTGATAAAAAGTACGCCTTGCCTCGCGGGATTTTTCCTTCCTGCAATTTTACAAGGCAGGATGCCGCACAGCCGCATTCAGGATGGATCATCAGCTCTGCATCTGGGTGTTCCAAAAGAGCAATTTCCGAGGCGTCAGGACCAATCAGTTCATGGACATAGCAGGCCGCCCAATTCTCCCCTTTCCGAACGTTATATACTTCAATACGGTCCGGATCGACTGTCAATCCTTCTTTCGTAGCGAGTTCCAATGCGCGAACCTTCATCACATGGCCGAGGAATTTATCAGGAAGAACGAGTATTTTTGATCCCGGATAGTCTTTGAGTGCTTGAACAATGATTTTATCAGTATTGCGTGATGTAGAGATATAGTCGCTGATCGATTTTGTAAACGCATCACTGTTAATATACGTTACCAAAATCCCTTTTGGATTTTCTTTTTTCCAATTCTCAAGCCATTCATAGTCAGTGCCAAAGACGAGAGAACAGCCAATCACGCTTGGCCGGTCAGCGACAAATACCCGTGTTGCATCCCCGGTAATAATTTTTGCAGTTGCGCCCATAAAGAAAACACTTTCAAAATCGACACGCTTTGCACCGATTTTTTTGACATTGAGACTGAGCCCTAAGGAGTCACCGATAAAATCAGCGATTTCATGGAATTCTGGATAGAGGTAATTATGTGAGACGATGGTTGATGCTTTTTCTTTCGCTAAGCGTTTTATCTGTATTGCCTGCTCAGCGAGTTCAATACACCGTTCCTTCGTATATCGCCCAGGATAAAGATCTTCTGCGTGTCGTGAAAAGGATTCGTACCACTGTTGTGCGAGTAAGGAAGCTTTTGTCATGGTGGGTCATCACTATAGCACGGCTTCAAAAAGAATACAAATTGAGTGTGGGTGGGCGCCCGCTGAGCTTGAGCGTAGCGATGGCGGGCGGGTTGCGAAAGAGCGGGAAATATGCTTTACTAGAGATGGGTGAAACGAATTCATTCCAATGGAGAAAAAAAAGACAATTGTTGAAGAAAAACCAGAAGAAATGCCAGAGCTTATGCATGACTTTGGAAAATCATCTAATAAAGACTCATCTCTTCCGAAATTACTTGGTATTCTCCTTGTCGTGGCTCTTTTTGGCGTCGGGAGCGGGTTTTTGCTTGCACAAAGCGGTATCAAGACAAGCCTTCTTCCGTCAAAAGACTCAACGACGGGTGGAAGTGCAACAAAGGGAAAGACATTCGGATCCAAAGATACAAAGACATTCAAAGATATTGCTGAAGGGAAATTAGAAGAAGGCGGTATCGATGGAGAAGGCCAATTCCACCTCGTCAGACCGGGAGGAGACAGTCAAAATGTCTACATGACATCCTCAATTGTTGATTTGTCTGAATTTAAAGGGCGAAAAATTCGCGTTTGGGGAGAGACACAATCTGCCCAAAAAGCCGGATGGTTAATGGATGTTGGTCGCGTCGAGGTTCTGCAGTAATCTTCATATTCAAAGCAGGCCGACTTCGCAGGCAGTAAAATACTTTTCACAAAATTATGATTGTTATCCAAAATGTTACAAAAACGTTTGGAACGGGCGCCTCAGCGCTTATTGATGTTTCTTTACAAATTGACAAAGGTGAATTTGTCTTTTTGGTCGGTCCATCCGGTTCCGGAAAAACAACGCTTCTTCGTATGCTTATTCGTGATGTCCTCCCGACACAAGGTTCGATTATTGTGAATGATTGGGATATCGTAAAGCTTCCGAGCAGCAAGGTTCCTCATCTTCGCAAAAAAATCGGTGTGGTTTTCCAAGATTTGAAGTTGCTGACAGATCGAACAATTGGAGAAAATATCATGTTGCCGCTTGAGATGGCGCAAATGGGACATAGGGAAGCCATGAATAGAGTTGAGGAAATACTCGAACAAGTCGGCATTGCCTCTCACAAGGATAAATTTCCTATTCAACTTTCAGGAGGGGAACTCCAGCGGACGGCGATTGCCCGGGCACTCGTTTTTTCGCCTGACATCCTGCTTGCAGATGAACCAACAGGAAATCTTGATATGGCGACGTCCTGGGAAATTGTCAAAGTCTTACAAGATATCAATAAAACAGGGACAACAGTCGTTATGGCGACACATAATACCGATATCGTCAATAGTCTACTCAAACGTATTGTAACCCTTGAAAAAGGAAAGCTTGTGCGAGACGACAAAAGAAAAGATCAAGTGGATAAAACAACAAAAGAAAAAGATACGACAAAGGATGAGGGAAAATAATATATGAAAGCATTAAGAACTTCCTGGAAACATCTTCGAAGGTCACCATACCAAGCGCTTGCTGCAATTTTTATCATGATGCAAACGTTCTTTGTCATAACAATTTTTTCATTTGTCATTTACGGTTCAGCCCAATTAATCAAATATTTTGAATCAAAACCGCAAGTAACTGCATTTTTTAAGGACGAAGCACAACCGGAAAATATCAATGCGCTTGCAGATACCTTGAAAACATCCGGTAAAGTGGCAACCATTCGCTATGTCTCAAAAAAAGAAGCGCTACAAATCTATAAACAACAATTTAAAGACGATCCTCTCCTGCTTGATCTGGTTACAGAAGGTATTCTGCCCGCGTCTCTTGAGATTTCCGCAATTAATATCGAGGACCTTGTAACGATATCCGATAGCTTGAAAAATTCTCCACTTGTTCAACAGGTAATTTTCCCAAGAGATGTTATCGAAACACTATCAAGCATTACGAGTGCTCTTCGAAAAGTCGGCATGGCGATTATCGCTGTCTTAGCAGTTGATGCTATTTTTATCATGGTCATCATCATCGGAATCAAAATTTCTCAGAAGAAAGAAGAGATTGAAATTATGCGGCTTTTAAGCGCAACAAATTGGTATATCAGATGGCCATTCTTATTTGAAGGCGTGTTTTATGGAGTTATCGGGGCAATAATCGGATGGTCTCTTGCCTCTGCCGTTCTGCTCTATACCCTACCGGTGCTTCGGTCCTTCTTTGGGAGTGTTCCCGTGCTACAGGTACACCCTATTTATTTATTAGGATTACTCGGTGGCGAAATTATTGTCGCTACGATCCTGGGAGTATTCTCAAGTTTCTTAGCTGTTCTTCGATACTTAAAATAATCGTTCTGCCAAGTATTATCTATGAGACGACTATCAAAATACGTCTTAATTTTTACTCTCTTTTTTCTTGCAGGATACCTGGTATCTTTTCATTTTCCATTGGTCACTGCACAAACCGCTACCCCAACAGAGACGCCAACACCGACTCCAAAACCCGATGACAGTGGCAAGCTTGAGGATTTGAAGAAACGAATTTCTGAGCTGGAAGGGAAAGTAACTGATTTGCAATCGCAAGAAAAAACCTTGTCCTCGCAAATTTCCGTTATGGATAGTCAGATAAAACTGACACAGCTTCGCATTAACGCGACTCAAGAGGAATTGACAGAGCTTGAAGAAGACATAAAAGTAGCATCAGGTAAAATTGGGAATCTTGAGCAATCTTTGGATAAGATTACGAAGGTGCTCCTTAAGAGAATTGTCGCAACTTACCAGATGGGTAGTGCACAGCCACTTGAGGTGTTACTTTCTGCAAATGATGTTTCGGACTTTGTGAAACGGGCGAATTATCTCAGGATCACGCAGGCGCACGATAAAAAATTGATCTATCAAACACAGCAGGCAAAAACAGACTATCAAAATCAAAAAAACCTTTTCGAAGAGAAAAAAGAGAAAGTAGTAGCGCTGAAAAATCAACTGGAAGCGTATAATAAACAAATTGAGGAAGAACAGCAGGCAAAAAAGCAATTATTAGCTGTCACAAAAAACGACGAACAGAAATATCAGAATCTTCTGGCAGCGGCCAGAGCCGAGAGCAATGCGATTGAGGGAGTAATTGCGACAATTCAACTGAAAGACGGTACTCCGGTTAGCGAGGGACAAGTTATCGCTGTCATGGGAAATTCTGGGGCTCCGTATTGCTCGACTGGTCCGCATTTGCATTTTGAGGTGAGAAAAAATGGCAGCTTAGACAATCCGGGAAACTACTTAAAGTCAGGAGCAAACATTCAATACAGCTACGGCTCCGATCAATATGATTATTATGGAAGCGTTAATCCCTCAGGAAGTTGGAATTGGCCGATGGACGAGCCAATTACCATTAATCAAGGATACGGATCCCATGGGTATGCCCGGTCATTTTATCCGGGAGGGGTGCATACGGGAATCGACATGGAATCAGATGCAGGATTGATAAAGGCTCCAAAAAGCGGTACCCTGTATAAAGGATCGACATCGTGCGGTGGTTCACCAATGAATTATGTCGCAGTTGATCATGGTGATGGGGTAATCTCGTGGTACTGGCACGTGAGATAGAAGATCAAAGTTCAAAATGCAAAGTGCAAAATTAAGGAGTATTTTTGTTGCCTTAATTATTTTTTTCTTCGGCTCTCCTCCTTCTGCGTTGGCAAGCTTATACATTAATGAAATCTCATCATATACTACTGATGACTGGGTAGAAATTTATAACAATGGCTCGGATGTTATTGATTTGAGTCCCTATAGAATCCGAGATAGTTCTACCTCAAACAAACTTGACCTTAGCGGCACTATAAATGGAAATAGTTATGCTGTTTTTGATTGGTATAACAAGATCAATAAGTCAGGTGATGAGGTAAAACTTGTGTTGATTGTAGATGAAGCGAATATCATTGACCGTGTGTCATTTGGTGATAAAAATGCGGGGACTCAGTCACCTGGCGAGAATCAAACGCTCGGACGAGAGGGTGATGGTGGAGATTCATGGATAGTTTTTACCGGTGGCTCAAAAGGACAGGGAAATAGTACTGCGCAGCTTGCTCCATCGGCAACACCGACAATTGTAGCCACAACAGTACCTACCCATACTCCTTCTCCTACGCGTACCCCCTCTCCAACCAAATCCCCATCCCCTACGAAGACACCGTCCCCAACCACTGTTAAATCGGGATCAACGAAAGCGCCAACGATAAAGCCATCACCACAAGAAGCTGTGCTTGCAGTGAGCGATAAGCGTGTGGATATTTCCCAATCGCAAACAAAGAAAACCATTCAGCCGACAGCTATTCTCGGAGCAGAGACAGAAGATGAGCAAGCTTCTCAGTCTCGTGAAGAAGTGATTGTGAAAGACGTCACTCAAAGTAGGGTATCATTTCCCATCATTGTTTCTCTCACCCTTGGTGTTATAGGCTTAGCGTGTGGTATACTGATTTACTTGAAACGAAAGAAAATAGGAATATTTCATGAAAACGTTGAAGAATAAGGTGTTACAGACACATACTGCAGAGGAGACGAGGCAGTTCGCAAAAAAATTGGTGAAAGAGCTCGGGGAATATCGCGTGGTGTGTTTGTACGGCGAACTTGGTACGGGGAAAACAACGTTTACCCAAGGATTCGCGCTGGGCTTGGGAGTGACGAAACGGATTACTTCTCCTACTTTCATATTGCTTCGTGAATATAAGGTTAAAAAACGTTCGAAAATACACTTTTTTTATCACGCTGATTTTTATCGTCTGGCAGATGATAAAGACACACAGAGTCTGGGTCTTCAGGACATTTTCGAGAATGAAGAAGCAGTAATTCTCATTGAGTGGGCGGATAGGATACGAGGACTGCTGCCGAAAAAAAGGATTGATGTATATTTTGAGTATATAGATGAAAAGAAGAGAGAAATAACAGTAGAAGAAATTTAGTTTGTCATTGCGATCCGTCAGCTGACGGAGAAGCAATCTCATACCGCTTTGAAAGCCTCATGGGATCCTCACGGTCGCCTTCGGCGACCTCAGGATGACAAGAATCAAGGTATGGACAATCAAATAAAGCAAGCAGTTAAAATTTTGCAAGAAGGAGGGATTGTCATTTTTCCAACAGATACCGCATTTGGGATTGGAAGTAAAATAAGTGATACACATGCAATACAGAGACTGTTTGCAATGAGAAAACGACCGGAAAGCAAGGCAACGCCTGTGCTTGTTGATACAGTAAAAATGGCGCAAGCGTATCTTAAGCCGATTTCTCAGGAAGTCATCGATATGCTTATCGAACCATATTGGCCGGGTGCATTAACGATTGTATTGCCATGCTTGGTAGAAAAAGTTCCATCCCTTGTCCGGGGAAATACAAATACTCTTGGGGTCAGAATCCCGAATCATCCGGTTGCAAGAAGGCTGATTCGTGCACTTGGAGAACCGATTCTTGGTCCATCTGCAAATTTTAGCGGAGAAAAAACACCGTATGAATTTGAAGATCTTGATAAATCATTACTGAAAAAAGTTGATTATGTCGTAAAAGGAGAATGTGTCATAAAACAACCCGCCCGCCATGCAAGCCGAGCATTGCGAGGCGTTGCGGGCAGGGCTTCGACAGTCATTGATTGCACAACGAAACCCTGGAAAGTGCTTCGGAAAGGCGCAATTCATATTCAAATTCCCTAACTATGCAAAATCTAGTACTTTCTATTGATACTTCAAGCAACAAGCACATTTCAGTGAGCTTGCTGGTTGGTGAGATAGAAAACATGAATCGGCAGGAAATAGGACAGCAGAAGGCACAAGTCGTCCTATCGATGATCGATGCGTTGCTGAAGAAAAACAAAAAAAAACTGGGTGATCTGACTGCGATAAGAGTAAACAGTGGACCCGGGTCATTTACCGGCCTTCGGGTGGGAGTAAGTATTGCAAATACGCTCGGTTTTGCTCTCAATATCCCAATAAATGATAAACCCGTAGGGACACTGGTTGAGCCTGTTTATACATGATATACTGAATCGTATGAGGGATTTCCTGCACCATCTCTTGTTTCCTCGGGAATCAAATAATCATAAAGCCCGAATTCTTCATCACAAGAGCATTTTATTGCTCGTTGTTCTTTTTTTTCTGGGAACGTTTTTTCTATCCGGCCTTGAGCAAAAATATCCGCAAGTTCTGGGTATTAATGCAAACATTTCCTCAGAAGAGCTGTTATTACTGACAAATCAAAAAAGACAGGAAAATGGTTTGCAACCACTCATTATGAATCAGCAACTATCGATTGCGGCATCACATAAAGCACAGGATATGTTCCTCAAGAACTACTGGGCCCATAATGCACCTGAAGGGACAACCCCATGGGTTTTTGTTAAAGGGGCGGGGTACGAGTACCTCTATGCCGGAGAAAATCTCGCACGCGGTTTTACAAATTCTGCCGATGTTATATCGGCATGGATGAACAGTCCGGGACATAGAGACAATATGCTATCTCCAAATTATAAAGAAATAGGGTTTGCAATCCAGACCGGTACGTTAACAGGGGATGATACTGTACTTGTCGTGGAAATGCTTGGGAGTCAGTCGAAAATAGAGATAGCACAGGATGTTTCAAGCGCAAAAGACACAGTGCCCGCCGTACAAGAGGGAAAAGCACAAATAGCTGAACAGCAAGAAAAGAAATCAGAGGAGCAGAGGCCGCTTCTGGCACCTTCTCGATATTTCGTCGCGTCTGTTCAGACAGAGCCGCTTATTGATACATGGTCATTCTCAAAAACCATTGCTCTTGGAGTACTATTTATTTTACTCGTAGTTCTTATACTTGATATTATCATCATTGAAAAAAAGAAAATTGTTCGTGTATTTACCCACAATCTTGATCATGTTATTTTTCTCGGAATTATTCTTATCATAATTTTGATTATTGGAAAGGAGGCAATTTTATGACCAAAATACTGCAAAAGCATGCTAAATATTATGTTTCTCTCCTCATCGCTCTTTCTTTGGGCGGTGTATTTCTTGCATTTTCATCTGCAGAAAACGATATGAAGATGATGGTGGCAATGATCATGGCATTTTTTTATGTGGTTTGGGGGATTATTCATCACTATTTAGAGCATGACGTCAATGCAAAGATTGTGATAGAATATGTCCTAATAGGAGCACTGGGAATAAGTATAATTTTTTTCCTGCTCCGATAATATGACCCTCCTTCGTTAAAACTTCGGACGGGTCATGCTCCGACCTTCGTCGGCCGAAGCAGACTATGGTCGGCGAAGGCCGAAGCAGAGGGCAGTTTGTTACAATTATGAAGAAAGGAGTAACAGTATATGCATATCAACTTCAATCGGCATATACTTGCGTAGGAGCATGAAAGGTGTCATTTTAGCTGGAGGGCTCGCAACAAGACTACGACCTTTGACTCAAGTCACCAACAAACATCTCCTTCCGATTTATAACCGGCCCATGATCTACTACCCCCTACAGGCGATGCAGAAAGCAGGAATAAAAGAAGTTCTTTTAACAAGTTCTCCCGATCATGCAGGGGATTTTGCAAATCTTCTTGGCGCGGGTGAAGAATTTAATATGCGTTTATACTATGCTGTTCAGAAAAATCCTAAAGGAGGCATAGCAAATGCGATCGCACTTGCAGAAGAATTCGCACTCGATGATAAAATCCTTGTGGTACTTGGGG
>JACQKR010000016.1 GCA_016204425.1 Candidatus Levyibacteriota bacterium | reverse complement strand
TATTCATATTATAGATGACGTCATCATTCGTTATGCGAGTTCCTAAAATGAGTGACGGGTCGATTTCAAAAAGAACTTTTTTTTCTGTGAACTGCTCTCGCAGCTGTTGTTTTATCTCATCATTTATTTCATATGGCGTTTCAATCAAGACTGACTTTTGTTTTTCAATTCTCCGTAAAAGACGGATGTATTGCTTTAGATCTTGTCTAGATAAGTGTTTGACAACAACGTTGACCTTTTCAGGATCTAATACGTTATTTGTATAACTCGCAACAGCGAGTTGCTTGACCATTCGTCGTGTCATCTTAATCTGCTTGTTTTTTTATCTTTCGAAGCGCTTGTTTCATAACTACTTCTTGCTCGTCCCCTGTGAGTACTTCAGGTAATGATTTTTGCAAAAAGTCTATTGCGAGTCTCGTTACTTGCGTTGATAGTCGCTTTTCAACACCTTTTGTCTCAAGTGCTATTTGTGTTCGTGCGTCTTGTATCATTTTTTCGGCTTGTTTTCTTGTCTCTTCGTGAGCCTTTTGCGAGAGCGTTTCCTGATCTTTCTTTGCTTCCTCAATCATTTGTTTCGCTTCCTCGCGTGCTTTTTTGAGAATCTCCCGCTCTTTTCTTTCAGTCTCCTCAAGCAGTTTCTGAGTCTCCTCGGCCTGCTTAAGACTCTTTTTTATCGTTTCTTCACGATTTTTTAGCATTTGTAAAATAGGCTTATAGGCAAACCGTTTTAAAACGTAAAAAATAATGAGAAAATTTACTACTTGCGCAAAAAGTAAATACGGATTTACACCGAATTCTCTTACTATTTCCATAATATGCTTATCCTGTGAATGCTAAGATTAATGCGTAAATAGCGATAGCTTCAGCAAATGCCATACCTAAAAGCATTGCAGGTAAAATTCTTCCTGATGCTTCAGGGTTTCTCCCTAAGGCCTCCATAGCTTTGGCACCGATAAGTCCTACGCCGATTGCCGGACCAATACCGCCTATTGCAACAATCAACCCTCCTGATATACTAAATTCCATTAAAGACTCACCCCCCCTCGTTCTGTAAAGTCTCGCTCAACGGGATGCAATATATTTGTTTTTTCTTGTTTTATCATACTATTTCTCCTATCAATGTTCCTCAGCGTGATGAGGGGTCATGAGTATGCTCATAAATGCCATGGTTAACATTGAGAACACTAATGCCTGTACTAGTCCCACAATTACTTCCAGAAGTAAGAAAGGAATTGGAGCAATAAAAGCAAAAAGAGAAGAAATAGTTCCCAGAACCACTTCCCCTGCATATATATTACCAAAAAGTCGGAAAGAAAGCGAGATTAATTTTGTGATTTCCGATACTATTTCTAAAATACCCACGAACAAGAGAATTGGATTGAGAGAGAAGTAGCGAGTAAGATAGTCTTTTATACCAATAGCCCTGATGCTGAGGGTATGTGTTGCGATAAGAGAGATCATTGCCAATGCTAATGTTGCATTAAGATCACTGGTTGCATTTCGAAGTAATGGTACGAGATGTCGATCTTCTCCGTGCCCCTCAAAGAACCCGATACTTCCGGCGCCCGGAAGGAGACCGCTCCAGTTTGCGATAAGAATAAAGAGGAAAAAAGACATGAACCATGGAAAAATTTTTGCCGTGTTTTTTCCGGCAACCGACTCGGCAAGACCATAAAATCCCTGCATGACCATCTCAAAAATATTTTGAAAATAGTTTGGAATCTTTGCGAGTTTTTTGTTCAGGACGATTACTCCCCCAACGATTGCGGAGTCGACGAGAAGCGTGTTAATAATAGTATTTGTTATAGGAAATGAGCCAATTGTTATGATTGCTTCTGGAGCAAATGCTGACATAATTGATTATTGTATCAAGTACGCATGATTTACGTCAATATATATTTTTTTCTTGGATAGCATTCGTTAGTTAGGCGCGAAGCTTTTTGCTTCGTATATTTTGTCCACGATAATAATCGGTCGTTCGTCCTTCAAGTCAACTTTTCCTTCAATGACAATGACGCTATCGGTGATGAGGAGTTGCTTGTATTGTTCAAAAACTCTCGGAAAAATGATGCATTCAATCGTTATGCCTTTTTCGTCCCCAAGGGAAATAAACGCCATTTCACTATTTGTTTTTTTCGTCACGATTTTTCGAGATGTTTCAACAATTCCGCCTACCTTGACGATTGTCCCTTCTTTCTCAGTTTCTAAAAATTCTATCTCATGGGTAATGACACGTTTTATGTAGGTAAGCGTATCCATATACGGATGTGATGTAAGATAAAACCCAAGAAACTCTTTCTCAAATGTCAATTTTTCTTCCTTTGTAAAATCATCAACATCTTGATGGACTGCTTCTTTCACCTCGATTTTTTCCGGTTCATCGCCAAAAAGTGAGCCTTGACCATCTGCTGACTGTTTTTTTAACGCACTCGCTTTGCTAGCCACCTCAGGAAGCCCAATAAGCAGTGATGCGCGGTTTCCAAACGTATCCATTGCGCCTGCTTTGATAAGACTTTCCATAGTCTTCTTATTGACCGTTTGCAAGCTTACTTTATTACAAAAATCTTGCAAATTCATAAATGAGTGGTCTTTTCTTGCTTCAAGAATACTCTCTATTGCTGCTTCCCCTACATTTTTTATGGCTGAGAGTCCAAACCGGATGCTTTTTTTGTTCTCAATGCTAAAATCACTTAATGACTTGTTGATATCCGGAGGCAGTACCGATACACCGAGTCGTTTACACTCTGCAACTGCTTGTGCGATTTTCTCATTTTTTACCGGTCCAGTGGTTCCTCTTGATTCAGCAGTTAAAAGCGCTGTCATGAACTCAACAGGGTAGTGTGCCTTGAGATATGCAGTTCTAAAGGCAATGGTTGCGTAGCATGCGGCGTGCGCTTTATTAAATCCATATCCTGCGAATGGGGCGATGAGATTAAATATTTCACGAGCTTTTTTTTCGGGTAGCCCGTTTTTGACGCAGCCGTCTATAAACATTTCCTCCTGCTTTTTCATCTCGGATGTAATTTTCTTTCCCATTGCTTTTCTGAACTTATCTGCATCAAGCCACGTATACCCAGCAAGGGCAATTGCGGTGAGCAATACATCGTCCTGAAAGGTAAGGACTCCATACGTTTCTTTAAGGATTTCCTCAAGTCGGGGATCAGGATAAGTGATGAGAGAGGGGTTGTTCTTGCGCTTGATAAATTCAGGAATAATAGCCATAGGACCCGGGCGGTAGAGTGCCACCATGGCTTGCAGGTCAAAAATTGAAGTAGGCTTCAAGTCTTTAATATTTCTTCGCATGCCTGCAGACTCGAGCTGAAAAATGCCGGTTGTTTCTCCATCGGAAAGCAGAGAATATGTTTTTTGGTCATCAAGAGGAACGTTTGTGAAGTCAATTTCTGCTCCCTGATTTTGCCTGATAAATTTTAACGATTCTTCAATAATTGTTAAATTTCTGAGTCCTAAGAAGTCCATTTTCAAAAGTCCTACACCGTCTTCACCGACTGTGTACATATCGTATTGCGTTACAATCTTGTCTCCATTGGTCTCTCGCTGAAGCGGTGTATATTCTGTGAGCGGTCTGTCGGCAATCACGACACCAGCTGCGTGAACAGATGCGTGTCTTGCAACCCCCTCCAACTTTTTTGCCACATCAAGAAGCCGTTTGGTTTCCGGTTCCGATTCATACGCACGTTTCAAGTCCGGGCTTTGGGACAAAGCGCTATCAATCGTCATTGCATGTCCTTGCCAGCCGGGAGGAATCATCTTTGAGATCCTATCAGGCGAGGCATATGGCATGCCAAGCGCACGTCCCGCATCTCTGACTGATCCACGTGCCTCCATGGTTCCAAAGGTGATAATCTGTGCCACCTTATCCCTCCCGTACTTCTCTGTAACATAGTCTATGACTTCATCCCTACGAGTATCTGCGAAGTCAAGGTCGATATCAGGTGCTGACGGGCGCTCCGGATTGAGAAACCGTTCAAAAGGAAGTTTAAAGAAAAACGGATCAACATCAGTTATTTGTAGTGCATATGATACGACTGATCCTGCAGCAGACCCACGTCCCGGGCCAACAGAGATTCCGTGATCTTTTGCCCAATTGACAAAATCTGCAACGATTAAGAAGTATGTTTCATATTTTTTCTTCGTAATTATCGACAGTTCATAGTCCACCCGTTCTTTTATCGCTTCTGTAATTTCCGGGTACCGCTTCTCAAGCCCTTTATAGGTGAGTTCTTTGAGATATTCTGCCGATGTTTTTTCATCTGGTACTTCAAAAATCGGCATATGCCATTTTCCAAGCTCGATCTGGATATTGCATGCATCGGCGATTTTTACCGTATTTTCAATAGCTTCCGGTAAATCCGAGAATTGCTCTGTCATCTCCTGTGCAGTTTTGATATAAAAGTCAGGGGAAGAAATCATAGACAGCTTTCTATTTTTATCTAAAATAGTTGTTTGTGTCTGAATGCACAGCAATATTTCCTGTGCTTCGGCATCGGATTTTGTCGTGTAGTGGTTGTCGTTTGTTGCAACAAGTGGAATTCCCAGCTTCTTTGACAGCTTTAACAATTTTTTGTTTACCGGTTCTTGCGGCGGGACATTCGTATGGCGCTGGAGCTCGAAATAAAAATTTCCCTGACCAAAGATTTCATTTAATTTTATTGCCCGTTTCTCAGCAATTTCATCTTCATCTCGTGTGAGCGGATCGGCAACATAGCCATTGACACAGGCACTCAGGCAAATCAGCCCTTCCGAGTATTTTTTCAACAAATCAAGGTCGGTTCTCGGTTTATAGTAGTATCCATCTAAATACGATACCGTGACGATTTTCATGAGATTCTTATATCCCGTCTCGTTTTTTGCAAGTAGAATCAAGTGGTTATAATCTTTATCGACACCTGCTTCTTTGTCATGAAGGGTGCGTTTGGCGACGTAGATCTCACAGCCGATAATAGGCTTGATGTCTGCCTCAAGGCAGGCTTTGTAGAATTTGATCGCACCGTACATGCTCCCGTGATCAGTGATCGCAATTGCATCCATGCCAATTTTCTTCGCATGCTTTACCATGTCTTTCACTTTCGAAAGGCCATCAAGGAGCGAATACTCAGAATGATTATGTAAGTGGACAAATTTAGCCATTTAAACTACCGCTGAGGGTTCTACATCTATTATACTACCTTCTCCAACATAGCGGTTTCTCCCCAGTTCTTTTGCATCGTAGAGGTTTTTATCAGCTCTTTTTATAACATCTATGGGCGTTTCATTTGGATCTGTAGAATTAGGAAGTGCACCGCCAACACTTGTGGTGACTCGGATTGTGCGATTGTCCGAGATATAAAATTCACTTGCGTTGAATGATTCAACGATTCGATTTCCAATTATTGCAAGCTCGTCAGGTTGAGTAACACCGGACACAAGAACAACTATTTCTTCTCCTCCGAATCTTGCTGCAAAATCAGTATCTCTTATTTCTTGTTCATCAATACTTTTACCAGGGGTTAGAATTTGTCCTTGCCTTATGTTTGCGCGAACACGTTCCGAAGCTTGCGCGAGAACCAAATCACCGGCATCATGATCATAATCGTCATTAACTTTTTTGAATCGATCGATATCAACAAAGAGAATTCCATAGGGAACTCCTGAATCAATTTGTTCGCGGAGTCTTTCAAAAAAAGGAACTCGTAAAGGTAAACCTGTTAGTGGATCTGTCCTTCCTTTTTCATGTTCAGCAATATATTTCTCATAAATTTGTTGAGTAAGTACTTGCGAAAAGATAGATCGCTTTGCTTCATCTATTGCGATTGTTGAAGCAAGATCATTAGTAGTTGCTTCGTCTAGTTTTCCTCCTGTTTTTTCAAGTATTGTTTTTTTATTCCTGGCAAAAAGAAAATGGCGAAGGCCATGATATCTTTCAAGTGTCTCACGATCTCTTCTGGCGTAGAGTTCTTCCAGATCAATCTGCTGTTCAATGCCTTCCTTAAGTGTTGCTGGAAAATAACTTGGTTCTCGTGGTGTTTTTGGGCCATTGAGAATCTCGAGATCATACTGTGAAATTTGTTTTCCTTTTGGGGGCTCTGCATTTATTCCGGATGGATTGTCAGTCATATTGCTTGTATGTTTGGATATGATTGATTTTTTACTTTTCTACCAATTAGGTTTTTTGAACTTCCGCTGTTATATCTGTCTAAAACATTATGACGTTTTCTTCGTCTTTTTTAAAGTGTTATTCTTGCGACAAAATAACATAGAGACTTCGACGGTTTTCAATAAATTCTTCGAGATTTTTGTCTGCTGACCGAATGACCTCAAAAGGAACCGAACTTGCTCTGTGTTGAAGCGTAACTTTTCCGTCAAATCGAAGAAATAAACCGCCAAATTCTTCATCTGGCTGTGGTTCCAAGGTTTCCGTTATGGCAATGTCTGGGTTTTGTCTAGCCGCTTCTTCGGCAACGCTTCGTAATACATGAAAATCTTCTCTGGAATAATCGACAGAGTGTGGGTTACCAGTATGATCTTCGCGAACAAGCACCAAATCAATATCTTTTCTCGGCCAGGGTTTTCTCAAGCTTCCGCCGACTGCTACAATTGCTCCTCGTCGGTTTTGACCTAGTAATGTACTTGCTAGAGTAGAAGCAGTTTCATCGAGTGCCGTCCGCTCTGCTTCAGGAAGCCTTTTTAAAAAAGCGTCCTTCGCAATTTCAAGTGGGGGGGCCATTGTTTTAGTTTCCATGTAATTTATGTAACAATGCATCTTTGACTTGATTTACGTCAACTTTTTTATCAAATTTTCTCATTATTTGCCCGACAAGAAACATAAGTGATGCTTCTTTGCCGTTTTTAAAGTCTTCAACTGCTTTCGTATTCTCTGTAAGAACATCGTCAATTATCTTTTGCAGTTCTGTTTCATCTACTTGTGTCGTTTGCGTTGCTATAACAATATTTTTTACCAGAGAAGCGGGGAGTTGTGTTGATGTGTCAACTTTTTTATTGATGATATAGTTGGCAATTTGTTTTGGATTGATTCCATGGGCTTTTCCCACTTTTACCGACTCTTCGAAGAAATTGGCTAGGCTTCTATCGCGAGTGAGTATCTCGGCATCGTAGGGAGCGAGGCTGAATTCCCGGCCGAAGCGTAAAATCTTCTCTTCCTGCAGTTCTGGCACCCGAGACCTAAGAGTGCTAATCTCAGCATCAGTGAAGGTAATTGGGGGAATATCAGGCTCTGGAAAATACCGGTAATCATTGGCTTCTTCTTTCACTCTTTGAGAAAATGTCACTCCTTTATTCTCGTCCCATCCCCGTGTTTCCTGCTGAGGCGTTTTGCCTTTTGTGAGAAGATCTTCCTGACGTTTTATTTCAAAATTTATTGCCTTTTCGACAAACCGGAACGAATTAATATTCTTCACTTCCACTTTATATTTTGGTAACTGTTTCGGGTCAGTGGAAAGCGAAATATTTGGTTCAAGTCGCATATCTCCTTTTTCCATATCTGCGTTGGAGACTTCCAGATATCTGACGACGAGTTGCAGCTTTTGTAAATATTCTTTTACCTCTTCTGCCGATGAGAAATCCGGCTCTGTTACTATTTCGACAAGCGGTACTCCTGAACGGTTGAAATCAATAAGCGATGCTTTTTCCCCATCGATAGTCTGGTGAATCAGCTTTCCGGTATCTTCTTCCATGTGGACCCTCCGGATACGGATCGCTTTTCCACTTTTGAGGCTAATATGGCCATGCTCACCAAAGGGCTGGTCATACTGGCTGATCTGGTATCCTTTGGCAAGATCGGGGTAATAGTAGTTCTTACGATCGAATTTTGATTCCTTATTGATCGTACAGCCTAAAGAAAGAGCGATTTTGACACACCATTCGATGGCTTTTTTGTTCGGGACTGGGAGTGCTCCAGGCATGCCCAGGCACACCGGGCACGTGTGTGTATTCGGCTCTTTTCCGAAGTAATCGGCTGAACACCGACAGAACATTTTTGAGCTTGTCTTCAGCTCAACGTGTACTTCAAGACCTATAATCGGCGTATATTTCATAGTGAAGGTTTTTTTGTATGATAATCGGTTGCCTTTTCGAATTTATAGGCAATATTGATCAGTTTTTGTTCTGAAAGCTTAGGGCCAATGATCTGAAGGCCAATTGGCAGGTTGTTTTTTGAAAATCCGCAGGGAATGTTAATCCCTGGTAGGCCCGCAATAGAAGAAGGCTCAACAAGAACATCTGCCATTTCACCAAACATGGGGTGGTTCTTGCTCGATCCGAGAGGAAGAGCGGTTGAAGGGCTTGTCGGACCCATAATAACATCAACGTCCTGAAACGCCCGCTTAAAGTCATCGATAATCAGCGTGCGTACCTGTAGAGCCTTTTTATAATATGCGTCATAATATCCGGCTGATAGGGTGAATGTTCCGAGCATAATTCGTCGTTTTGCTTCATCACCAAAACGATCTCGGCCGTAGCCGTATCTGATTCCGTCATACCGTGCAAGATTTGAAGAAACCTCTGATCGTTGCAGAATCGTATACACAGCTATTGCATATTTTGGCTGGAACAGTTTGATTTTTTTAATGGTCGCGCCGAGTTTTTCATACTCTTTTATTGCAGCCGTAACCGCAGAAACCACCTCTTTATCAACTCCTTCAAAGTAATCATCAGATATGCCGATTTTGACACCGGCAAGAGGATTCTCCCTGCTTTGAGAATAATTAGGCACTTCATGAGGCAATGATGTTGCGTCGAGTGGATCTTTTCCGGCAAGCACCTGTAGTACAAGCGCGCTATCTGATACTGTTTTTGTCATCGGGCCTGGAGAGTCAAGTGAAGAACCCATTGCGATAACGCCATATCTACTTACTCTTCCATAGGTTGGTTTTAGTCCAACAATTCCACACCAGGAAGCGGGTTGTCGTATCGATCCGGCAGTTTCTGAGCCAATTCCGCCGATTGCCTGGTCTGCTGCTACACTTGCTGCTGTACCTCCCGATGAGCCTCCCGGGAGATATCCTTTGTTCCATGGATTTTTGCTTGGTCCGTAATCTGATGTTTCAGTGGAAGATCCATGTGCCCATGCATCCATATTCGCTTTTCCGAGCATAACAATACCAGCTTGAAGGAGCCGTTCTGTGACTGTGGCGTTGTAGGGAGGAATAAAATTATCAAGAACTTTACTCGAAGCTGTTGTGCGGACTCCTTTTGTGCAGAAATTGTCTTTTATGACCATGGGAATGCCAAGAAGAGGCAGATTTTCTCCTTGTGCTCGTAGTAAGTCTGCATGTTTCGCAGCATCCAGGGCTGCCTCATCAGTGACTGTGATAAGCGCATTAAGCGCTTTGTTTGTCTTTTTAATACGATTGAGACATGCTGTTGTCAATTCTACAGATGAGAGCTTTTTTTGTTTGAGTTTTTCGAGTGATTCAGTGATCGAGAGTGAATAGAGGTCCATAGTTATTTTTGGTCGAGAATCGCTTTAACTTTGAATAGTCCATGAAAGGTTGAGGTGGCATTTGCAAGTGCTTCCAGACTTGATAATGACGGTCGAGCTACGTCCTCATCAGCTACATTCTGAAGATCAGTCACCGTATTTGTTACGGGTATACCGGTCGTGTCTATTTCCTTTAACTGTTCAATATACTGAAGTGTCTCTTCGAGTTGTTTCTCGAACTTTTTTTTCTCCTCTTCGGTTAACGGGAGGTTTGCGAGTTTTGCTATATGTGAGACGTCGATACGCATGGGCGTATTATAGCTCAACGCCCATTCTGTTGGCAATGAAGCGGTGCGCGCGCCATTCAAGCGTATCATCAAGAGGGGTAAGCGGTATATCTTCCTGATATTTTTGCGATAATGCGCTCTGTATAATCCAGTCGGCAATATGGGGGTTTTTGGGGAGTAACGGGCCATGAAAATAGCTTCCAATAGCGTTTTTATAGACGACTCCTTCTGTCTCGTCTTCGCCGTTGTTCCCGTACCCTTTAACAACTTTTGCGAATGGTTTTACATTTGTTCCCAAATACGTTCTTCCCCCGTGATTTTCAAAACCAACGATCAAACTGTCATTCTGAGCCAAAGGCGAAGAATCTATTTGATTAGATCCTTCACTCCGGTTCCCCCGATTAAATCGGGGTTCAGGATGACGGTCAGTAAGGTTTTCCCATTGTACTTCTGCGATAATATTTCCGATGAGCCGTTTTGCATTTTTACCGGGATGTTTTGAGATCATATCAAATATACCAAGTCCTTCGATCCGTTTCCCTTCTGCCGGTTCGTAGTAATTACCCATAAGTTGTGGCGAGCCACAGACAAAGAGCGCCGGCATGTTTTTTTCGATTTGTTTACGGATAATTGTACTTTTTTTACCGCGCAAGTCGTTCATAACAATTTCCTGCTCCATGTCCTGCGCGCCTCCGCCAAAAAGAATATCAATTGCTTCAAGCTTTTTTATTGTAGTTTCTGCTGTTATTGGTTCTACACGAAGATCGATAGTTCTCCACGAGCATCGTTTTTTTATACAGATAATATTTCCCCGATCACCATACGTACTCATCAGGTCAGGGTAGAGCCAGCCAACAGTTATTGATAAATCTTTCATAATATTATCCGCTTGCTACTAATATACTAGTATATTAGTAGCAACAAATTACAGAATATGTTTTCCTGTAAGTATTTTTCGTACCTCGAGCATCGCCGTGTATGTAGGTAATATATATAGTGTTTCATTTTTCGGCAGCATTTCTATAGCAGCACTAACCGTTTTATTTACGCTTTCTTCTATTTGCCATTTCGGAGATTCTGAGCTCTTCGAGTCAGAGCCTGAGGGTTCATCCCTCAGAGTCGAATGACTTGCCGAATGGATGCCATTTGCCCGCTCCGCCGAGTCGAGGCGAGTCATTTGCTCAATTGCATATTTTAGCCTCAGTCCCATATCGAATGCACGATTTCCCGATACAAACACCTCTGTAAATCCCGGAAGGAATTCTTCGAAATCGACATCCCATATCCACGAGACGTCTGTCCCGTCGGCAATCTGATCATTTAGGGCGAAGAGGATATATTTAGCTTTTTCTTCCTGCACAGCGCGAAGCGATGCGTTAAAGCCTGTCGGATTTTTTGAGAGAAGGATTTTGATTTTTTTATCACGATAGGTGATTGTCTCATATCTTCCGAATGCCGGTTCAAAGCCCTCAAGTCCGAGCTTGATTGATGCTTCGTTGACCCCGATCATTCTTGCTGTCAGAACAGCAGCATGGACATTGTATCGATTGTAGGATCCAGGTAGTGGATAAAAAGAATACGACTGGATTGTCGGTTTTGGTCGTTTCAAGAAGCACTTACTACACTCCCACACACCTAAGTGTGAAAAGACGACAGAAGTAAACGTGAGCTTTGTATTACAGTTTGGGCAATAGATCGTATCGGCAGCGTGCTCCATTTCTTTTTTTTGTGAGTCTGCCACGCCAAAATATGAGATGTCGTTTTTTGCCCCTGAACCGAGCCAAGCGATCATCGGATCGTCCGCATTGAGAATAAATTTTGTACTCCTTGGTAATGTCTCCATTGCACTTTTCCATTTATCAGCGATAGATCTGACCTCTCCATATCGATCAAGTTGATCACGAAAAATGTTCATGAGCATAACGTATGCCGGGATGAGATGTTTAACCACGACAGGGAAAATGTTTTCGTCAATTTCAAAAATTGCATAGTCATACGGGAGTTTTCCAGTCGTACTTGCATGTAGCAGCAAGGCAGACGCAATACCGTTTAATAAATTTGCACCGGACGCATTGTGTAATACCCTGAACCCCGCTTTTTCAAGGATTGATTTCAGCATCTTACTGGTTGTTGTCTTTCCATTCGTTCCTGCGATGAGTATGATTTTTATATTATTTTTTTCAATTAACTCATTTATGATCGACTTGTTTACTCTCAGGGCAATATGCCCGGGCCAGGTTGAGCCATGACCGATATTTGCCTGCTTGCTAAGAGCTGAGAGTACTTTGCCAAAGAAAATAAGAGGAAAGTTAATCATATCTTTTCACATCGACCTGAGGATTCGTATACGTTCTGCTGCCGGTGGATGTGTGTTAAAAAGGGATGCGAACCAATGTGCGCTTTGCCCACTTTGCTTATTTTTAAAAGGATTGTCAATAAAGAGGTGCGCGGTTGCGTTTGTCGCATTCTGCACCGGGAGAGGGGATGCACTAATTTTTTCTAGCGCGCTGGCCAATCCTTCCGGATATCTTGTTAGAAGCGCTCCTGAAGCATCAGCAAGGAATTCTCTTTTTCGTGATATCGCAAGCTGGATAAGAGATGCAGCAATAGGAGAGAGAATTGCAAAGATAATGCCGATGAGAATAAATATGCCTGCGGCTTTTTTGCTTCTTCCGCCGTATCTAAGACTCCGAAGAAATACATCGCCAATTATCGCAATAAACCCGACAAAAATTGCGGTAATAGTCATAAGACGAATATCAAAATTTGTAATATGCGAAAGCTCATGTGCGATAACTCCTTCCAGTTCAATTTTGTTCAGCTGTTGCAGTAATCCTGTGGTGACACAAATACTGCTGTGTTTCGGATCTCTTCCTGTTGCAAATGCGTTTGGAGATGAATCTTGAATGACAAATATTTTCGGAAGCGGAAGGCCAGATCCGATACATAGATTTTCAACAATTCGATAGAATTCGGGTTGATCTTGTTTGGCGATTTGTTTTGCTGAAGAAAGAGATAAAATTATTTTGTCAGAATTATAGTAGCTGATAACACTGGTAAATCCAGCAAGAACGAGCGCGACGCCTGCGTACAAAAGTGCATATTCACCTTGTGCTTTTCCGTACACGAGGCCGGTTGTTGCGACAAATATTACGAAAAGAGACATGATAAGCCATGTCTTTTTTTTATTCAATGAGATTGCCGAATATATATTCATAAAGTCATCATAAGCGAATATAATATATCTATCCGTTTTACGAATTTCTTCGATTTCGCTCAGGATGACTTTCTGATCAGAAAGTCACCTTTACAGGCTTGCGCTCTTCTTCTTCAGCTTGAAAAAATTCTTCTTGCTTAAATCCAAACATGCTGCCGATCATTCCGCTTGGGAATGTTTGCAGTGTGGTGTTAAAGTCTCGAACATTTCCATTGTAAAACTGCCGTGAATATGCAATTTTATTCTCTGTATCTGCAAGTTCATCTTGTAGTGCTTTGAAATTTTCATTCGCCCGGAGTTGCGGATATGCTTCGGCGACTGCAAACAGACTCTTCAATGCACCGGTAAGCATATTGTCTGATTCAGCTTTCTGTGCAGGTGTGTCTGCTTTCATCAACGCAGAACGTGCTTTTGTAACGTTCTCAAACACTTCTTTTTCATGTTTTGCATAACCCTTTACTGTTTCAAGTAAATTCGGGATCAAATCAACACGTCGTTTCAACTGAATATCAATGCCGCTAAACGCTTCTTTTATCCGGACACGAAGTGATGCGAGTGAATTGTATACAGAAATAACATAGATAATGACGATACCTATGACAACGAGTAAAATAATAAGCGGGGTAGACATCTCTTATCACCCCCCTTCGCCCCTCTAAGTCCGGCTGAGCCGGACGAAGTGGGGTTTGAGTGACATTTGCATACGCTATTCATAGGATAGAAAAAAAAGCTTCGGAGGGGCAAGCCTCCTTTTCATTGTTTAAACCATTGCTCTAGTTTATTATACTCCATTGCGTTGAGAATATCATGTTTTGTTGCCCAACCTCTTCGTGCTACCGAGACACCAAATCTCATCAAATCCATATGCGCTGCAGCATGACTATCTGTGTTGATAAAAAATTTGATACCGTACTCAACTGCTTTACGAACAAGTGAATCGGGAAGATCGAGACGAGCCGGGAAAGCATTTATCTCGAGTGCTTTGTTATGCTCTTTGCAGAAAGGAAATAGGATGTCCCAGTCGAGTTCGTAGCCCGGACGTTGATTCAGCAATCTTCCGGTAGGGTGAGCGAGGATTTTTGCTTTCGGGTGGGAAAGTCCTGCGATGACCCGTTTCGTCATCTCGTTTTTTGACATCCCAAACGAGCTGTGGATAGAGACGATTGTTGCATCAAGAATCGACAAGCTTTTCTCATCAAGTCCTATTTTGCCGTTTGCAAGAATATCTGTTTCCATAAGCTTAAAAATTTTAATTTTTTTGAATTTCTGTTGTACTTTCTCTAGTGCTTCATTCCGTTGTGCTACAAGATCATATGTTTCTTTTGATGAGTGTTTTGAAACGCTCGGGTTGTGTTCGGAAAATCCAATACTTGTGTATTTGAGTTTTAGTGCTTTCTGGACCATCTCTTCAATCGTATTTCTTCCAAGATCGTGACTCGGCTCGATTGCAAAATTCGAGTGAATATGAAAGTCGCCCTGTATGTCTTCAAGTTCGACAAGGTTGGGGAGGTTATTCTTCAAAGCGAGCTCTATTTCCCCGGTATCTTCTCTTATTTCAGGTGGAATCCATACCATCCCCAAAGCTCGATAAAATTTTTCTTCAGTATCGAATTTCCCTTTTTCTTCACTCCCTTTTTCTTTTATGCCATATTCTGAAAGTGAGAGATTTTTTTTCAGAGCAACTTCACGGAGATGAATATTATGCTGCTTACTTCCCGTAAAATGTTGTAGAAGAGAACCAAACCGGTCCGGAGGCTGCACCATTAGGTCGACATGCTTTCCGCCCGACATAAGAATTGAAGCGGTTGCGGGGCCTTGCTCGATAACCCTTTCTTTATTTGGGTAGGCAGTAAAATGTTCTATAACTGCTTTGGGATCACCGGATGCAACTGCGAGGTCGACGTCTCCGATTGTGGCGACCATCCTTCTTAAACTACCCAAGGGATAAATCGTATTTACTTTCGCACAAAGTTTCATGTAGGTAATCATCTGGTCAGCCAACTCTGCAGCGAAAGGAAGGACCATTCGGGCAGATTTTGTTGTACCAGTTTTATACTCGGAAATGGCTTGTAGTATATCGTTCTGAGATTTTTCACCAAACCCTTCCAATTGAGCAATTTTATTATCCAATGCCAATTTTTCGATATCTTCTATAACGGATTCCTGATTTTGTAAATGAAAGATTGTGACTAATTTAAAGGCTTTTTTTGGGCCGAACGACGGTATGTCAAGAAGCGGAAACATCGCCTGGGGAACAGCGTTCATGACCTGATCAAAATGCTTCACTTTTCCGGTCGTTATCAGTTCTTCCAAGTGGGTTTTTATTGAGGGACCGATTCCCGGCACAGTTTGTAACTTCCCTTCCTTAAACAAGTCTCTCATCTCGGCAGGTGAGGCTTCGATGATGTCTGCAGCTCGTTGATAAGCGACAATTTGAAAATAATGTTTTTTTTCATCCTTTACCGCATAGGCTGCTGCAACGTGACGAAACAACTTACTGATCTCAGCGTTTGTCATGTGTCTATCCTATACCCCTCTGCTTTCAAATTGCAAATAAGTATCATGCCTAGCGAAGCAATCATGTGGATGTTTTAGTTTGCTAGAGTAAGCAATTCTCATTTGAAAGCTACGATAGGTATTATACCAAATTCCTGCAAAATGATTGCGGAGTGGTATATCAGAGCATTGACTCCTCTGCAAGAATTTGTTAGGATACACCAAGCTCATTTTGGGGTGGTAGCTCAGTTGGTTAGAGCGCTTCCCTGTCACGGAAGAGGTCGCGGGTTCGAGTCCCGTTCACCCCGCTCCTAAATGAATGGGGACGAGGCCCGCCGTAAGCGAGGTTCGCCATAAACGACTCGTCTTTATGAGACGGCCCGCTCCCTCGGTAGTAAATTCAAGGAGCAATTTTATTTAGCTCTGCCTGGAAAGGAGTTTTATGGCAGTTAAAAAAACAGGCAGGAAAACAGTAAGCGGTAGAAAGTCAGACGGGCAAGAGGCGCCAGGTGGAATATTGTCTTACTTCCGCTTTGGAGAATCCTACACAAGCTTAATTCTGGGGATAGTCGTTGTCATCATCTCAACAATTCTTCTTGTTTCTTTCATTCGAAATTACAATATCGCAAAATTGGGTAATCAACAACCTGATATCTCAGCGACAAAAACAGAGAATGTAAATCAACAAAGCAAGCCAGGCGGTAGCTATATTGTGCAAGAAGGTGATGATTTATGGACGATTGCAGAGAAAATATATAACGATGGATATCAATGGGAAGCTATTGCAAAAGCCAATAACCTTTCCGCTCCGAATGAATTGGCAGCCGGCAAAACACTGCAATTGCCAAGGGTTAAGGCAAAGCCGCAGCCAACAACGATTGCAACTGTTTCTGTTGCTCCAACAAAAGCAGCAGAACCATCAGGTACAATCGAGCCAAAAAGCACAACACAGCCAAGCGCGATTCCTACAATACAGGTGTCACCCCAGCAAAAGAAGGAGAATATTGCAGGGACAAAATATACTATCCGGGAGGGGGATACGTTGTGGGATATTGCTGTTCGTTCTTATGGAGACGGGTTTAAATGGGTTGAGATTTATCGGGCAAATGCAACAATGATTTCCAATCCCGATCTTATCTATACAGGTTCGACGATCTCAGTTCCGAAATAGGCTATTATTTTTGCCTAGAGCAACACAGTAGATGCTATAATACCGTAAGCTCTCTCAAGCGTGGAATTGCGGTGGTAGTTCAGCGGTAGAATGTCTCCTTCCCAAGGAGAAGGTCGAGGGTTCAACTCCCTTCCACCGCTCAAGTTACGGTGGGCAAGGAAGCGAGTCCTCCCTCTTCGCTAAAACGACGGGGGATCGCAAGATTCTCGAGCGAAGCGAGATCCCGCTCAAAAAATTTGGATGCTTTCTCATGAGCCGGATCCTGCTCACGTATTTTTCTAATATGGTACGATAATAATGACTGTGTAAAAGTAGTATGAGCGATACTGATTTCTATGAAAACCGATAACTCCAATTCTCCGCAAATCTCCGTTGTTATACCCGTATTAAATGAAGAAAAGTTTATTCATGATTGCATTGCATCAGTCATTCGGCAGGATGTACCGTTTCCCTTTGAAACAATTATTGTTGATAACGGGTGCACAGATAACACGATTGCTATTGCCAAGAAGTTCCCTGTCAGAATAGTCACTGAGGCGCAAAAAGGGCTCTCGTTTGCTCGCCAGGCAGGATTGGATGCGGCAAAAGCGCCTATTTTGGTAAATATAGATGCAGACACGAGGCTGACTGACCATTGGCTGGAAAAAGTTCATGAATATTTTGCTAAGCATCCAGATGTAGCAGGTATATCCTGTGATTTCAAATTTTATGACGGAACAATGGTAGAAAATATCATTCTTTATTCGCGCTATTTGATTATCCCTCCTGTTACTGTTTTTCTTCGCCTCATCGGAAGACCCGATATTCTTCTCGGGCAGTCATTTGCCCTCCGGACTGAGTCGTTACGAAAAGCAGGAGGGATTGATCTGAATCTTGTTTTTCATGGCGAAGACACGATGATTGGAAAACGGCTCTCAACGCAGGGGAAAGTGCGGTTTCTCTGGAACCTGGGAGTGAAGACAAGCGCCCGTCGATACAAGAGAGAGGGTGTACTTCGGACTCTTTTTGTGTACGTTACAGCGTTTCTGATGATTCAGCTTGGATTTCGAAAAAAACTACGAGAATTTGTCGCCCGATATAACCCCTAACGAAAGAGGTCAGTCTTCTAACACAATTTTGTCATTGCGAGCGTAGCGAAGCAATCTCAAGAGATCGCCACGGCTACTTCGTAGCCTCGCGATGACAGATGTATGTTAGGACTGTTACCTGTTGCCCCCCAACTTCAGAGTTGACGAACGGGCTGAAGATTTGGTATGATAAATCGTGCAACAAGATAATCCTAAAACTACAAAGTTTATTTTTGTTTCCGGTGGAGTCATATCAGGAATCGGAAAAGGGAACGTCGCCGCCTCAATAGGATTTCTTCTTAAATCATCAGGGTATCAGGTCGCCCCAATAAAATTTGAAAATTATCTCAATATTGATGCCGGAACAATAAACCCTATAGAGCATGGAGATCCATTTCTTTGCGAAGACGGTACTGAGGCGGATATGGATATTGGCAGTTATGAGAAATTTTTGGATGCTGATATGGGAAGAAACAATTTCGTTACCATGGGTCAGGTATATAAGACAGTCATTGACCGCGAACGGAGATTCGAGTACAACGGAGAAGATGTCGAAGCAATTCCTCACATTACCGATGAAATAATTGCACGGATAAAAAACGTTGCAGAAAAAAGTAAGGCCGAAATTGTCATTATCGAGCTGGGAGGGACAGCTGGAGAATACCAGAATATTTTTTACTATGAAGCTTCCCGAATTTTAACGCTCAAATATCCGCAAGATGTTGTCCATATTCATGTAAGCTATGTTCCGACACCCGCTCACTTAGGTGAACCCAAGACAAAACCCACACAGCTCTCTGTCCGGTCCCTAAATTCAATGGGTATTCAACCTGATTTTATTGTTGCCCGGTCGGAAAAGTATCTTGACCAGCGAAGGCGTGACAGATTCGCTCTTTTTTGTAATATACATCCTGAGGATATTATCTCAAATCCGGACCTTTCATCCGTTTATGAGATTCCTCTGACGCTTCATCAGCAGGATACAGAGCAAAAAGTCTTGCAAAAACTCCATCTGCCATATAAAGAACCGAAACTTGATGAGTGGAAATCGCTTGTTGAACGAATCAAAAAACCAAAAACAAAGAAAGTTGAGATCGCAATTGTAGGAAAATATTTCGGAACGGGGGACTATGAGCTCCGTGATTCTTACGCTGCATTACTTGATGCTATTAACCACGCTGCGTGGGAGGTAGGCGTTGGTGTCAAGACAAGATGGGTAAATGCAGAGAAAGTAGCAAAGGGTGATACGGAAAAAGAAATAGGGAAGCCGGATGGGATCATCGTACCGATCGGTTGGGGTGAGCGGGGTGTTGAAGGGAAAATTCAAGCAGCCTCTTACGCCCGAAAACAGAAGATCCCCTATCTTGGCTTGTGTTACGGTATGCAACTTGCCGTCGTCGCGTTTGCCCGGGACATACTCGGTTGGAAAGACGCGAACACGACAGAGGTAGATCCCAAAACAACGCATCCGGTGATTGATCTTATGCCAAAACAAAAAGAGTTCATGGAGAAGCGGGCATACGGTGGCACAATGAGGCTTGGCAGCTGGGAAGCAATTGTCAAAAAAGGTACGAGAGCATACGCAATATATGAGAAATATAATGCATTTATCGATAAAGAGAAAGGGTTGACAAGCGAGCGCCACCGGCATCGGTTTGAGTTCAACAACACATATGTTGATGAGTTTGAAAAAGCAGGATTGGTGGTCAGTGCACGATCGGTTGCCGAGAACTTAGCCGAGATTATTGAACTACCCGAATCGGAGCATCCGTTTTACCTTGGTACTCAAGGCCATCCGGAGTATAAGAGCAGGCCGCTCCATCCACATCCAATCTTCATTGCGTTTCTCGAGGCGGTAAAAACCAAGTAGTCTTTGTGCTTGAGTATTCGTGGAGTTTTCAGTATAATACTTTCTATGAATGCTACGATTTCATTTACACCAGGAGATACGGTTCGAGTGCACCAGAAAGTAAAAGAAGGCGAGAAGACGAGAATTCAGGTTTTTGAAGGAATCGTTCTTGGCATAAAGGGTCGGGGCGAAAATAAAAGCTTTACCGTTCAGAAAATGGTCGGCGATATAGCCGTTGAGAAAATCTGGCCGGTAAACTCGCCAACTATTGATAAAGTAGAAGTAAAAGAACATTCGAAAAAACGAATCCGGCGAGCGAGATTGAACTATCTTCGGAAACCAAAGAAATAACGTCTTTTCCGCTTTTCCTGATTTTGTTCTACAATAGACTCGTGCGTGGTGTAAAAGGCGCGATTGGTCAATTAGGCGAAGATGCCGCTGTCGCATTTCTCAAGAGAAATGGCTTTCTTATCATAGCCCGTAATTTCAGGATGCGAAACGGCGAAGTTGATATCATTGCAGTTGAGAATAAAAAGGAAAAAACGCTTGTTTTTATCGAGGTGAAGACAAGAACATCAGAGCAATTTGGAACGCCGGGGGAAGCAATAACGCATTTTAAGTTACAGGCGTTGCAGCGGACAGCAGTTTATTACAAGCATTTACATCCCCGTCTTCCCGATATGCTACGAATTGATGCAATAGAAATCTTTCTCTCCGGGAAAACGATTACCGATATACGACATGTAAAAAATATTTCGATGTAGCTACTGATTTTTGATTGATCGGATTTGGTCACGATATTTGGTCGCTGCCTCAAAGTCTAATCGTTCTGCCGCTGCCTTCATCTCTGTTCTAAGGAGCTTTATTAATTCGTCTTTTTCATCAGGAAGCAAAACATCCTTGTTTCCAAGATAGGAAAGTGTCTCCACCTTCTCTCGTTTTTCTTCCTGCTCAGCCTCCACCAATTTTGCCTTTATTGATTTTTCAATAGATGTCGGGGTTATGTGATGCTTCTTGTTATAGGTAAGCTGGATTTTTCTTCTTCTCTCAACCTCATCAATTGCCTCTTGCATCGATTTCGTCACCGTATCCGCATACATGACGACTTCCGAATCGGTGTGGCGGGCGGCACGACCCATGGTCTGAATAAGCGATGTCCTGCTTCGTAAAAATCCTTCTTTGTCGGCATCGAGAATCACAACAAGCGATACTTCGGGGAGATCAAGGCCCTCCCTGAGTAAATTAATTCCGACCAAAACATCAAATTCACCCTGGCGGAGTCTATCAAGAATATCCTGCCGTTCAAGTGTGACGATATCCGAGTGGAGATAGGACACGAGTATATTGCGCTCCTCAAGGTAGGAAGAAAGCTCCTCGGCCATGCGCTTTGTGAGGGTTGTCACAAGGACCCGTTCTTTTTTATTCACCCGTTTTATAATCTCCTCAAGGAGATCGGCAATCTGTCCTTTTGTCGGTTTGACCGTGATTACCGGGTCCACAAGCCCAGTCGGGCGGATAAGTTGCTCGGCAATTGCATCAGTCTCTTTTGCGAGTGAGATCTCATAATCATTTGGCGTCGCACTGACATACACGGCTTGATTTACTTTTCGCATGAACTCGTCAAAGCGCAAAGGCCTGTTGTCAAGCGCTGAGGGCAAACGAAATCCATAATCGATGAGAGTCTCTTTTCGAGCCTTATCGCCATTATACATCCCCCTCAGCTGCGGAATCGTAATGTGTGATTCATCAATAACAAGGAGCCAGTCCTGGCTCACATGTTGAAAATAATTGATAAGAGAATAGGGCGCCTCCCCCGGCTTTCTCCCGTCAAAATAAATAGAATAGTTTTCAATGCCATTGACATATCCGACTTCCCGAATCATTTCAAGATCATAATTCGTGCGTTGTGTGAGGCGTTGTGCCTCAACGATTCTGCCTTCTGCTTTTAATTTTTGCACTTGGACAGACAGATCATGTCGTATCTTTGCAAACGCTTCTGTATAGGTTGAGGGATCGGTCATGTAGTGTTTGGCGGGGTAGATGACAAACTTCTTGTGATCCGTAATCCGGTCCCCGGTCATTGGATTGAATTCATAGATACTTTTGACTTTTTCATCATCAATTTCAATTTTTACTCCAAGATCAGAATATGCCGGGAGTAAATCAATTGTATTTCCTCGAACACGAAAACCACCCCGTCTGAATTCATAATCATTTCGTTCATATTGAAGATCGGTTAGCCTGTTTAGCAAATCTTTCAAACCTACTTTCAACCCTTCTGCAAGTTCAAGAATAAACTTGCCATATTCAACTGGGGACCCGATATTATAAATACACGAGACGGAGGCAACGACGATAACGTCCTTTCTCGTCAGCAAATTCATCGTTGCTGAGAGCCTGAGCTTATCAATCTCTTCGTTTATCTCAGCTTCTTTCTCAATATACGTATCAGTCGTTGGAACATAGGCTTCGGGCTGGTAGTAGTCATAATACGAAACAAAATACGAGACTGCGTTATTTGGAAAAAAGTCTCTGAATTCCTGATAGAGCTGTGCAGCAAGCGTTTTGTTATGCGAGATGACAAGTGTCGGGCGCTGAATATTCTGAATCACATTTGCCATAGTGAACGTTTTTCCGCTTCCTGTGACGCCAAGCAACACAGAGTTCCTGGCGTTTTTTTCTATGTTCTCCGTGAGTTTTTGAATAGCTTGTGGTTGATCTCCCGTCGGTTTGAAAGGGGAGACTAATTCAAATTTCATAACAGATTATTTTAGCATATGCTGCAAAAATATTTCTCAGGGGCGTTTTTAGACAGTTTCACTATTTTGATACTGTTTCGTGCTCTTTGTCTTATTGACAAAAATTCACGTAATTCGTATAAATTTTATATAACCATTTTGTCTTTGTCAGAGGGTAAAGCAAAGGCAGGAGGAAAGGAGGGGAAAATATGCCAGGAGTATTATACAGAAAAGAGCGGGAATTACTTGAATATCTATCGCAGTTTCAAAGGCAGTATGGCTATTCGCCGACACTTCTTGAGATGGCGAAGGCGACCGGGCACAGAAGTGTTTCAACGATCCATGCGATCATTAGAAATCTCGTTGATAAAGGGTATATCCAGAAAGTAGATGGCAATGCGCGAGTACTAAAAATTATTGACCAGAATATCGCAAATACGATGCTTGGCAATAACCCGTCATTGGAATTGCCGTTGATGGGCTTTATTGCGGCAGGTCGTCCACTCGAGCCGCATACTGATCCGAATGCGACATTTCAAATCTCAGCATCGATGCTCACCGGATCAAAAACAGCCTACGTCTTACAGGTAAAGGGGGATTCAATGATAGAAGACGGCATTTTGGATGGCGATTATGTCGTTATCGAGAAAGTAAATGTCGCTGTCAATGGTGAGATAGTGGTTGCGCTGGTCGATGATAACCTCGCAACGCTAAAGAAATTTTATAAAGAAGACGGGAAAGTCGTCCTAAAACCTGCCAATGCGAGAATGGAGCCGATTTATCCAAATTCGCTTCGAATCCAAGGGCGAGTCGTCGGACTGGTTCGCAAGTTCCATTAATCTTGCATTCAAGTGGATTTGGGTGTAAGATACAGCCATGAGTGATCGATTGTCAGGAGCTGATTTGCAACGGTATGCTGGTTGGCAAGCGCCAAGAGGCCCTGGATTAGACGTACGTGCCGTATTACCCGT
>JACQKR010000014.1 GCA_016204425.1 Candidatus Levyibacteriota bacterium | reverse complement strand
TGTCTCTGCTTATGTTTTGGTGTATCACAAATGACATAGACAACGCCACGGCGCTTAATAATCTTACATTTAATACATCGTTTTTTGACACTCGCTTGAACTTTCATAAAAAATAAACATGGTCATATAGTTACATTGTTAAATAGTTAGCAATTTCAACCATATAACAGTTTAGCTATGTTACTATTTATATCTAAATGTTATCCTTCCTTTTGAGAGATCATATGGCGTCATTTCGATTCTGACCTTATCTCCTGGCAGGATTTTAATAAAATGCATGCGCATCTTCCCTGAAAGATGGCACAGAACGATTGATCCATCTTCTAAAGCTACCCGAAATAGTGTATTTGGGAGTGATTCTTTTACCACTCCGTCTTTCTCAAAAGATCCTTGATGCGCCATATAAAAAGGTCAAAACTCAAAATCCAAAGTCATTCTTCGGAGATTCATGTATGAATTCGCCGAAATGATCAAAACAAAGCTAATTTGTAATTTTGAATTTTGACCTTTAACTTTTGAATTTAGATTATACCAAAGCAGCCTCAAAAGAGCAATACTATGGTGTTAAGACTTCCGGGCCTTGCTCAGACAGTAACACCGTACGCTCAAATACCGCTGACAAACTGCCATCTTTGGTAACAATCGTCCAGTCATCTGTCCCTTTATAGACAACATCCCGTTTTCCCATAGTATAGATAACCTCAATCGCGATCGTCATACCGGGACGTAAAGGAAGCGTCTTCTCAATTTTCCCGCTCAAAAAACCCGGAATTTGCGGTTCTTCATGTAACTGCCTCCCAACCCCATGTCCGACGAGATTTCGGACGACTCCATACCCCTTCTCTTTTTCAACAATATCCTGAATCGTTTTTGCAATATGTCCAATCCTATTTCCAACCTTAGCGACCTTGATTGCCGCATCAAGCGCCCGTTTTCCTGTCTCAACGAACTCCTCAACCTCGCGGGATGCTTTTCCCACAATAATCGTCTCAGCCATATCGGTATGAAAACCGCCATAGTAGACTCCTCCATCAATGCAGACAACATCGCCCTCCTGAAATGTATATGTACTCGGAATACCATGGACAACGACGTCATTTGTGCAGATACAAAGTGTATGGTGATACCCTTTTACTTTTTTAAATCCGGGTTCTCCTCCTTTTTCACGAATACGCGACTCTGCAAGCGCATCGATTTCAAGCTCACTCACCCCTGGTTTTACTTGAGCTAACACTTCCCAAAGAACATCCGATAAAATTTTCCCGCCATGACGCATCAGTCCTATCTCATCCGGTGATTTAATATGAATACTGCTCATAATTTATTTCTGTATACGTGTCAGCAGTGTATCCAAAGCTTTTTGAAGAGCAGGGAGATCACTCTCGTTTTGAATGACGTGATCAGCAATTGCAATCGGCCCGCTTTTATTCAGCTTTTCAACCTCCGCAATATCTCGCTTTCGTGCTTCATCAAAAGAAAACGGCCGGACCGCACGATCCGTTAATCGCTGGTACCGCGTCTTGGGTGAGGCAAACACATAGACAACATGAAGCTGTGGATAGTGCTTCGTTAAGAAAAGGTATTCCTCCCAAGAATACAACCCGTCAATCCCGACGATGTCATGCTCCTGTAAGAGCCGGTCAATTTTCGGCTTTGCCCGCTCTGCATACACAGCCATACCAAAATCTTTGCGTAATTTCTCCCGCATCATGGCTTCGTTCTCAGGAGTAATTGGCAGTCCTGCTTTCGTAAGCGATTCTTCCGTCGCGTCACCGAACCGGACAAAAGGAATATTTTTTTGCATCAAGTACAAACACGCTTCTGATTTTCCACTTCCGGGCATTCCAACAAAGGCAATGAGTGTTTTATGCGGCGTAGTAGCGTTATTTTCCATCGATATGCAGCTTCTCCAAGATTTCTTTATGAATATCCTCTATCGGCTGCTCGCCATTAATCTCAAGAAGCTTCCCTTCTTCCTTATAGTAAGCCAGTACCGGTGCGGTGAATTTATGGAAAACCTCAATACGCTTACGTATCGCAAGGAGCGTATCGTCCTCCCTACTACCCTCATCCCGATAGGCAAGACGCCACAAAATTTCTTTGTCTGATACTTGTAGGTAGATTACCTTATCAATGCCGTTTTCGAATTCTTTTGCCTGGGTGAGTGTTCGAGGAAACCCATCAAGAATATACCCTCTCTCATATTCTTTTCTCTTTAAGTAATCACTCACAATCTGCAATGTTTTTTTATCCGAGACCAAAAGTCCGGCGTTCATAATAAGTTTTATTTGCTTACCAAGCTTTGTTCGCTCGGAGGCAAGGACACGAAAAATGTGTCCTGTGGAAAGATACGGCACGTTCAGCTTTTTTGAAAGAAGATTTCCTTGCGTTGATTTACCACTTCCCGG
>JACQKR010000013.1 GCA_016204425.1 Candidatus Levyibacteriota bacterium | reverse complement strand
ATTGCGCTTACGGCGACGACGTGATCGGCATCCGTCGCATGCCGCATGCCGAGGATAAAACCAAGGGCCAAAATGCCTAACATAGGTGAATTGAAGAAAATGTTATTGATAAATTTTGCTGCGGAGCCTGGATTCGAACCAGAATAAACGGATCCAAAGTCCGTTGTCCTACCATTAGACGACTCCGCAATGATGATGTATCTCCGATGTTATTTTTCCAAAAGTTTTGTTCTTTCAGAACCCGTTGTGTCAGCATCTCGGATTATATCCTCGTGCTGCCCGCCTTGCGGCGCCCACCATGAAATGACTCCGCAATGTGATTCTGATTATAGCAAATCTTCTGCAAAGAGAGTGAAGCAAGCAGGCTGAGATTTAAGAAAAAGAAAAATTTGCTATAATCTCCGAATGACTGCAGAAAAGATTGTCTATATTATCCCCGGGTTCAAACAGCGTACATCAGGCAAGGCATACAAAGAGATTGCTGCCATATTGAAATCTGAAGGATACCACCCGATTCTTATCACTATTCCATGGAAGAAAACCAGCATCTCCGAAAATACGGCATATTTTTTGAAAGAATATAAAAAAGTACTTGCAAAGAAAGAATACATCCTAGGATTTTCGTTTGGGGCGATGATTGCGTTTCTTGCAGCAACAAAAGTGAATACCACAGGACTTATTCTCTGCTCACTATCCCCTTATTTTCAAGAAGATCTTGAAAAGATGAAGAAGAACCCGGCTGCACAGATCACGAGACGGCGATATAAGGATTTTTCGAAACTGCACTGTTCCAGCCTGGCCAAACGGGTGAAAGCAGGACAGATTCATATGTTATACGGAGCGAAAGAAGCAAAAACATTAATTAAACGGGTAACAGAAACCTACGGACATCTTTCATCGACTGACAAATATTTAATTCCCATAGAAAAAACAACACATGATATAGGAGACAAAAGATACCTCACAAAGATTCATCAGATAGCAAAAATTATGAATTAACTTTCGTAGTTTAGTAGTTGACCACGATTAAACTCCGATTAAATCGGGGTAAATCGGGGTTGACAAACATACTCGGTCTTCCCGATACTTTTTATTGATGAAAGATTATCTTACTGCAAATAAAAAATGGTGGAACGAAGTCGTGCCGATTCATCTGCGCTCCAAACTCTATGATCTTCCCAGCTTTAAAAAAGGGAAAAGTACGCTTTTTTCCATAGAATCAGAAGAACTTGTTGATGTTCGGGGGAAAACGCTTTTGCATCTGATGTGTCATTTCGGCATGGACACCCTTTCGTGGGCAAGAAAAGGTGCCATAGTCACCGGGGTTGATTTATCTGATGATTCAATTTCATTGGCAAAAAAATTGAGCAAGGAAATTGCTGTTCCTGCAACGTTCATATGTTCAGATATCTATGAGCTGCCAAAGGTTTTAGACCGGAAGTTTGACATTATTTTTACATCCTATGGGGTATTGCTGTGGTTATCAAGCATAAAAAAATGGGCAAAGATCATTAACCATTTCCTCAAGGAGGGAGGGATGTTTTATATAGTGGAACTCCATCCTTTCACCAACATCTTAAGCAACGACTTTAAGATCGTTTACAAATATTTTGATAAAGGGCCATATGAAGACGACTCGCCCGGGACGTATACCGATTGGTCGGCTCCTATAAAAGGCGTCACATATCAATGGAGCTATACGATAAGTGACGTGATAAATGTGCTCATTAAGGAAAACTTAAAAATACAATACCTCCACGAATTTCCATTTACCATGTATGATCAATTTCCAGGATTTATGGAGCAAAATGAGAAAGGACAGTATGTCTTAAAGGACAAAAAAATCCAAATACCACTTTTATTTTCTCTGAAAGCGACAAAGTAATCTCTTTCTTGCTATGATTCGTAGAATTTTTTTCCCTTCAGCCGTTCGGGCAAAAACCCTTTCCCTTTTTCCGGGCCGACAAACTTCTCAGACCATTTGTATTCCTTCCCATACCCCAGCTCTTTCATCAGTTCAGTCGGTGCATTCCGAAGATGGAGAGGGACCGGCTCATTCGGAAATTCATACACGGCTGCTTTCGCACGTCCTAACGCATTGGTGCAGGCACGTGACTTTTTGGCGGTCGCCAGGTAGAGACAGATGTGTGCGAGGATAAGCTGGGATTCCGGCATGCCGATTTTATGGACTGCTTCGAATCCTGCATTTGCCTGAATGAGCGCCCCCCGATCGGCAAGCCCGATATCTTCTGATGCAAAAATGATCATACGCCGTGCAATGAACTTGGGATCTTCGCCATTCTCAAGCATCCGTGCCAAGTAGTACAAAGCGGCATCAGGGTCTGATCCCCGCATCGATTTGATAAAAGCCGAAATAATATTGTAGTGCTCATCAGCCTTTTTGTCGTAGAGGCCGGCACTTTTTGTCTGGAAAATATCCTTGATGATTTCCTCGGTAATTTTTTTATCGGGGTAGTTAATAACTGCCATCTCTATCGCATTGAGGAGAATACGGGCGTCTCCTCCTGAAAGCCGAATCAGAAGGCCTTCTGTCTTTTTGTCAATCTTCTTCTTGTATGAACCCATGCCTTTTTCTTTATCCGAAAGAGCGCGTTTGATAATAGTATGTAAATTTTCCTCTGAAAGGCTTTTGAGAACAAAAACCTTACATCTTGATAAAAGAGCACTATTGATTTCAAATGAAGGGTTTTCAGTCGTTGCACCAATCAGCGTAATAAGCCCTATCTCAACATAGGGCAGCAAAACATCCTGCTGCGCTTTGTTCCATCGGTGAATCTCGTCAATAAAAAGTATTGTCTTTTTCTTAAAAAGCGTTTGCTCCTTAGCATTTTTCACGATTTTTTGCAGATCTTCTTTTCCTGTCGAGACTGCTGACAGGACATGAAATTCGGCGTCCGCTTCATGTGCAATAATTGAGGCAAGTGTCGTCTTGCCACTCCCCGGCGGCCCCCAAAGAATGATCGAGAAAAGAGTGTCTGATTCTATCATCCGACGGATCAGTTTCCCCTTTCCTACCAATTCTTCCTGTCCGACAAAATCATCAAGCGTTTGCGGGCGCAGCTGGTACGCTAAATTCATGAGCATATTCTAACACAGGAGGTAACAAACGCTTCCGAATCCTGATAAAATAAAAACTGTAATGCGGAAACAAACAAAAAAAAATAGTGTGATATTTTTTGTGTATGTACTCCAGTGTTCTGACCAGACTTACTATATAGGATCGACAAAAAATCTTGAAAAAAGACTGGTTCAACACAACGCGCATAAGGCTGGCGCACGCTATACCAAGATGAGAAGACCGGTAGTTCTGAAGTACTCAGAATCGTTCCCGACACTTCATGAGGCAAGAAGGCGTGAGGCAGAAATTAAGAAGTGGAAAAGACCGCAAAAAGAACACCTGTTTAAAATCAACTAAGCTCAAATAATATCCTATAGGTTTCTATTCCTTGTTATGTTTGCTATAATTCCGAAATATGAGTGAGTATGTACAAGAGGCTGGTGTGGTGGAAATGTCAGACGAAATGAGAACCAGCCGCGCTCCGGTGGATATTGCGACAAGACTGCTGGCAAACTATAGCCGACTCTATCCGGCATCAACGACAGCGCAAGGCGCTGGCATCGTATTGGAGTGCCAAGAATCAGGGTCTCTTCGACCTCAAGAGCGGCTCCCTGCTACATGAAGTTGCTTATAAAACAGGGTCAAAAGCGTGGCACCCTGAACATAGGCTTATGGATTTGGCGGATTCTCTAATGGTTTCTCTGGGTTGGATAAAATTGAGTTTGTAAAAGTTGATTTTAAAGCTAGCTGATTCCCTGTGCTTTTCTTCGTCTTGTTTCGATCTGGTCGAGTATCCGTTTTCTAATCCGTATATTTTTGGGCGTCACTTCGACAAGTTCATCATCTGCGATGTACTCAAGTGCATCTTCAAGGCTCATCGTTCTGGGTGTTTTAAAATACGTGCTGACCCCCTCCCCCTTTGAGCGTATATTGGTCAGTTGTTTTGTTTTGCAGACATTCACATGCATGTCATCACTTCGTGCATTTCGTCCGATGACTTGCCCTTTATAGATATTGACTCCGGGTCCGACAAAGAGCTCTCCTCTGTCCTGAACGCTTGTCAATCCGTAGAGATTGGTTGCACCACTTTCATGAGCGACCAGAGAACCCTGCTCTCTTTCATAGCCGTATTCGTTTGGCTCTCCATAGTGAGAAAACGATGCATTGATAATGCCCAGGCCTCTCGTGTCGGTAATAAATTCACTTCGGTATCCAAACAGCGCTCTCGTCGCAATCACAAACTCCATATACGCGATGCCTTCTTCAGCATACATATCCTGCAGCTCCGCTCTTCTGCTTCCCAGTTTCTGCATGACAATACCGCTTGACTCTTCCGGCACCTCGATAAAGATCCGTTCATACGGGGTTTGTGTTTTACCATCGATTACCTTGTCGATGACCTGCGGCCGTGCTACTTGAAATTCATATCCTTCACGCCTCAGTCTTTCGATCAAGATCGCAAGATGCAGCTCTCCTCTCCCTGAAACGATCCAATCCCCGCTTGTTCCATCTTCGACCCGAAGCGCCATATCTGTCTCGAGTTCTTTATAGAGCCTGTCCCGGATTTGTCTTGAGGTTTTGAATTCTCCTTCTTGTCCGGCAAAGGGTGAATCATTGACCATAAATGTCATTCTGATTGTTGGCTCCTCAATGGCAAGCAGCGGTAATGCCGTCGGCATCGAGGGATCGGCGATTGTTTCTCCGATTGTGATTTCAGGTATTCCGGATATTGCAACGATATCTCCGACAGGTACTTCACTCGCATCGACTCGATCGAGCCCTTCAAAGGTCATAAGGGATGTTAACCGGTACTTTTTCATGTCTCCGGACCGGGTTATGTGCATAATTTCTTGTCCTGCAGTCATCTTTCCGTTGTATATTCTGCCTATTGCGATACGTCCTTTGTGAGAATCGTATGCCAGTGTGGTGACAAGCATTTGGAGAGGCTTGGTCTCATCAACTGATGGAGGCGGCACTTCTTTCAGTATTGTGTCAAAAACCGGTGAGATATCCTGCATCTTCGACATATCATCGGTAAGCCCGGCTAGCCCGTTCTTGGCAGACGCATAAATAATCGGGAAATCAGCGATTGTGTCGTCAGCCCCGAGTTCCAAAAATAAGTCCAGCGTTTTATCTAATACGTAATGTATTCGGGCATCAGGTTTATCGATTTTGTTCACGACAACAATGACTTTATGCTTCATTTCCAATGCTTTTTTCAGCACAAAACGGGTTTGTGGCATGGGGCCTTCCTTTGCATCAATAAGCAATAGGCATCCGTCAGCCATTTTGAGAACCCGCTCGACTTCTCCGCCAAAATCTGCGTGTCCAGGGGTATCGATAATATTTATTTTTGTGCCGTTCCACACAACTGATGCGTTCTTGGAAAAAATAGTTATGCCACGCTCCTGTTCGAGCTCATTGCTATCCATAATGAGCGTGTCCGTTGAGTCTTTGTGTAATTTTGTCTTTGATTGTTTCAGCAATGCGTCAACAAGCGTCGTTTTTCCATGATCAACGTGCGCAATAATGGCGACATTTCGTATGTTTGTATTCATATAATGTATCCTCCAAGTTTACTTTTGACTTTCTATCCGCCAACTGGTGGGTTCATACACGGCTCAAAGAGCTTTATCGGAGGGCTAATGTGCTATTTGAAAATTTTGCGGTATATGAAAAATCCGCTCGCAGCGGTTGCTAGATTATATCAGAGTAGGGACATGAAAGCTATTATTCTGAGGATTTTTCATATTTTTGCGACTCAGCCTTTTTAAAAACTGATGGGCTTGTTATACTGCTGGTAATGAGGAGAATATTCATACTTATTTTTGCTTTCTTTCTCGTGCATCTGTTGCTGATTTTCTTTCCTCTTGAATCTCTTCCGTTGAAGGAGTTTCCTTTTCAACACATTGCAAGCGGGTATGCAAATTTTGGTCTTCATCCTCTGGCAAACTTTGATGGTGAACATTACATTCTTATCGCCAGGGAGGGATATGGCGAATTTCAGCAGGCATATTTTCCTCTCTATCCACTTTTACTGTCGTTTGTTTCTCCTTTGTTTCTGCAAAATTATTTTCTCTCGGGGCTTGCTATCTCCTGGGGAACATTTTTTTCCGGGTTTGTATTCTTTTATAAATTTCTCAAAGGATTATTTCCGAAAGAATCATTTTGGATTCTCCTTCTTTTTCTTGCTTTTCCAACCTCATTTTTCTTTCTCGCTCTGTATCCTGAAAGTTTATTTTTTTTCCTGACAAGCGTGTTTTTTTATCTGCTCTATAAAAAAAAGTTTGCAATTGCAGCAGTATTCGGGTTTGCAGCAGGTACAGCTAAAATTCAGGGAGCGCTGCTTTTCATCCCGTTTTTGTTCTCTGTATTGGCAGTTGAGAGACTGTCCCTGCAGAAGTTTCTCGATTCGGTGAAAAAAAGGAGTAGACATCTTCTCTTCCTTTCAATTTCTCCACTCCTTGGGTTGTTTGCCTATTCTGCCTTTCTTGCCTACCGGTATGGTGATCCCCTGTACTTTCTTCATGCACAATCGGCATTCGGTGCAAATCGTTCAGGGGATACGCTCATACTGCTTCCGCAGGTACTCTACCGGTACGGAAAAATATTTTTGACCTCAGATTGGAATTTTCAATTCTTTGTATCGGTTTTTGAATTTTTTATCTTTGTGATGGTTTTCGGAGTAGTTTTGTACGAGCTATACCGGATAGTGCGGAAACGGGTTTCTGTTCATCCGCTTGTTTTGGGTATTCATTTGTTTTCACTAAGTAGTCTTATCCTGCCGACGTTGACTGGAACATTAAGCTCTATCCCCCGCTACGCACTTATCGCGTATAGTTTCTTCTTTATTATTGGAACTATGCAGGCAAAGTATGGGAGGTACGTTCTTCTTTTACTATTTATCGTACTGCATCTGTGGGCTTTTCTTTTCTTTACACGGGGGTATTTCGTCAGCTAGGGTTTTTGTAATTTTGTAAATACGTTTGATAATAGCGTGTCGTGCTGGTAGTGAGCAAAACGCTTTGGTATACTACAACGAGTGAAAAATGGACATTGGTTCAAGGCAGATTCTCATGGTTTCGGCTGGAGTCCTGCGACATGGCAAGGTTGGCTTATCCTTATTACCTATATTGTTTTCATTGTAGGAATGTTTTTTAAGATTGATACTGTGTCCCATTCCGGAAGTGACACGATTATTGGCATGGTCATTCCGTTTCTTTTTGCAACAGGTATCCTGTTTGCACTTTGTTTACTGACCGGCGAGAAGCCTTCATGGAGAAGGGTTTCAAAAAAGAAACACTAGCTTCCTCAACCCGGTATAATCCCTCTATGACAATACAAGAAATTTATCAAAGAATTACATCACTTGATCGGAAGGGAATGACGACACTTGTCGGTATTGACGGATGCGGAGGGAGTGGTAAAACAACGCTTGCAACAGAGCTAGGCGTGTTGGATAAAGGAATTTCTGTAGTACATATGGACGATTTTGATTTGCCAACGAATGGGAAACTGATAGGCTCTCCTTTTGAGAAGCCGGTCGGTGCTGATGTGGACTGGCAACGCCTTGAGAGACAAGTTTTGATTCCTCTCTCCCGAAACAATGCCGCGAGGTATAATCGAGCTGGACATCCCGGATTAGATAAAGTGTCTCCTGGAGGCATTGTTTTGATTGAGGGGGTTTTCTCGATACGTAATGAAATTAGCTCCTATTACCACCTCACAATTTGGATTGAATGCGCAAAGGAGATTCGTCTCAGGCGGGGCTTGGCAAGAGATGGTGAGCAAGCACGGGATCGTTGGGAGAAAGATTGGATACCTATGGAAGAGCGATATATGAGCGTACAAGAACCTCAAAGAAAGGCGACGGTTGTCATTGATGGATCAGGTGATTTTACGAAAGCATGAGATCTACTCTGTTTTTTGTTATTTCGTGATATAATTTTGCCATGACTCAGGCACAGATGCCAAAGAGACTGCTCTGCGTTTTTGCCCATCCGGACGATGAGGCGTTGGGGCCCGGGGGAACGATCGCGCTTTGGTCTAGAAACGGAGCGGAAATCCACCTGCTTTGCGCAACGAAAGGCCAGGCCGGCATCAACCCCACAAGTCGTAATATAGAAGTGGTGCGTGAAGAAGAGTTACGTAAGTCAGCGGCAATTCTTGGTATCCAGGCTGTTTCATTTCTCGATTTCAAAGACGGCTGTATTTGCAACAACGAGATGCTACAGCTCGAGGAGAAAATAGCGGAAAAAATTCAGTCTTTTCAACCGGATGCGCTCCTTACCTTTGCTCTCGATGGTGTTTCCGGACATTTGGACCATATTGCGGTTGCCTCATCAACAACACAAGCCTTTAAGAAAACAGGTATTCCGAGAATACTTTACTATTACACGGAGCGAAAGGTTTTCACCGATAGAATGCCCGATTATTTTATCCTTTTCCCAAAAGGAAAAACAAAAGATCAGGTCGATCTCGTCAACGATATTTCTGAGGTATGGGCAACCTGTGTCAAGGCGATGTATGCCCACGAAAGTCAAACGAAAGATTTGTCATGGATATACCCGATTCTTGAATCTCTTGATAAAGAAGAGTACTTTCTCATACGAAAACAACCCTCGCACTCCCCATGATATATCACTCCGCCCCGCTTAGCGGGCTACGTTAGGCCGAAGGTACTTATTTGTAATTTGAAAGCAGAAGAGTATACAATAGCAGAGCGTGGAGCACTTCAAAAAAGGATTACTGGTTGGCCGGTTTCAGCCATTTCATAATGGCCATCTCTACCTCATAAAAAAGGCATTCACCTTTGTCGATGCGCTTATTATCGGTATCGGAAGTGTCAACACACATGATAAAAACAACCCGTTGTCCTATGAGGACCGTGAGACGTTGATGCGACAGGTAATTACCCGGGAAAAATTAGATGGAAAAAAGATTCACATCGTACCTCTTCGTGACTATTTCAATGATGAATTGTGGTTGAAACATGCACTTGCTACTGTTCCCCTGTTTGATGTTGTGATAGGAAATAACGAATGGACGAATGGTATTTTTCAAAAAGCCGGATATACCGTGATCAGAATACCTTACTACAAGCGGTACATCTATGAGGGCGAGCGAATCAGAAAAATTATGGAGAGACGCGGAAAATGGGAATCCCGTGTTCCCTCCTACCTTGTACCATTTATACAAGAAAAAATGCTTTTGTAGGCAATTTTTTTTCTGTTATACTGCGTTAAATAATGCGCGTGTTCTTGGGTATCATTGCATTGCTTGTCTCACTCGCTATCATACTTTCCTGGTTCTTCATTTCTGCTCCTCAGGTCAAGAAAACCAAACATGTCGCGGGAGCCACAGTGGTAGCAACCCCACTCCCTTCTTCCCATCCGACGATTACCCAAACAGTGCAGCCTTCAAGCACAGTCTCCGTCAATAAAAATCTAGAATTTGTAAAAGTAATAAAAGTTGTTGATGGAGATACGATTGAGATTTCCGGTGGAAAAACGCTTCGCTACATCGGTATCGATACGCCTGAGACGGTTGATCCGAGGCGTCCTGTACAATGTTTTGGAAAAGAAGCGTCGGAGAAAAATACATCACTGGTGCTTGGCGCAACGATAGGGATTGAAAAAGACGTGTCGGAAACCGATCGGTACGGGAGGCTGCTTCGTTATGTTTATAAAGACAATATCTTTATCAACGAGCTTTTGGTGAGCGAGGGATTCGCCGTGTCTTCTTCATATCCTCCCGATGTGAAATATCAGGATCTCTTTAAAGATGCGGAAAGAAGTGCAAGAGAGAATGCGTTGGGATTGTGGGGTTCTTGCGCAACGCAAAAAACGAAAGACCAGCCGAGCACAAAGCAAGTGGGAAATACTACAGCACCGCAGGGAACATACGCCTGTGATTGTGCAAAGGCATGTTCACAAATGTTTTCTTGTGATGAAGCGTACTATCAGTTGAAGAACTGTGGATGCAGTGCACGGGACGGGAACAATGACGGTGTTCCATGCGAGAGTCTCTGCAGAGAGTGAGTCAAGTAATATAAACCAAGTTGGCTTTGGGCAGTTATTCTACGTCTACCAGTGCCCGGAATACGAACACTGTTACTATGCCCAAAAGAAAGGGTACAACTAGCATAGTTACACCATTCTTACACAATTCTCACAATAAATCAAACAATAAAAATTTATCATTTATCAAAAAATATGGAGACGTGTTGCGTTGGAGGAAAGCTTATTCAGGTTCGTATGTAGGAGTAAATGGTGTCGCCTCAGGATCAGTTGGCAGCCCTTCCAAAATCGGTCCGGTATATTCAGGCATTTTGTTTGTTCGCATGATATAGAGAACCTCAACGAGCTCTTTTCTTTGTTCAGGGTTTAAAGGTTTTACTATCTCAATAAACGTTTTTCGAAGTCTCTCTGCCTCACAATCCGGATCACTTCTGTCGCGTTGGTAGTCGTAGCTTGGATCATGTTGTACTGCGAATGTAATTGAATGATCTAAAAGTAGCCAGCCCCGTTTTGCATGATACGCTCCTTCTTCATGATGATCGTGCAGTTTTCCTTTGTACATTCTTTCAAGTCGCTCTTCAGTAATGTTAAGCGAAGCAAGACATGAAACAAAGGCATCTTGCTGTATTTTTGTGTATTCTTCAAAAAGATGCATTGCTGGGTGCTGTCTAATAAGGTAGTTGAGGTTTAGCTGATATGATTGTTTTGGGATATTCTCATACCTGCTTTTTAAAAAATCTGTTGGGCGGAGAATTTGTACGCGCTCTCTTAAAGCGACATCAAGATTGTCCAAAAGATGAGATCTTTCAGCTGTTTCAAGTTCCTGCATTTTGCTTATAAAGCGTTGATTATAACAGGTTTGCGGCTACTTTACTTTTTCCCAGGGGAAATCTGAACGTCCGAAATGGCCATAGGCAGCAGTTTTCAGGTATATCGGGCGTTGGAGGTTGAGCCCTTTGATAATACCAGCAACAGACGTATCAAGCGTCTTTTCAGCAAAGTTGCGTAGGGCTTTTTCAGATACCTTTCGTGTGCCAAATGTCTGAATTTCCTGCATGAGGGGTTTTTTCGCCCCGATAAAGTATGCAAGTCGTACCTCTGCCCGATCGGCAAGCTTCTCAGCGACAATATGTTTTGCGATAAAGCGCGCGGCATATGCACCTGAGCGATCAACTTTGGTTGGATCTTTCCCGCTGAAGCATCCTCCTCCTACTTTCGCGTATCCTCCATACGTATCAACGACAATTTTTCTTCCTGTCACACCGGTATCTGAAGCAGGTCCTGAGATATGCCACACGCCGGTACCATTGAGAACAATATCTTTTTGCGGCACAGAAAAACCAAATTGATCGAGGACCGGCTTAACAACGTATGTATACAAATCTTCCTTTACTTGTTCAAGCTTCACAGATTCTGCGTGTGCGGCTGCAAGGACTACCGATGTGACTCCAACCGGTGTATCGTTTTTGTAGCGGATGGTGACTTGGCTTTTTCCATCCGGACGCAGGTAAGGCAGCACTTTTTCTTCACGAATCGCATCAATCCCCTGAGTCAGTGCGTGTGCGATCATAATTGGTAAAGGCATCAGCGTCTTTGTTTCCCGGCAGGCATAACCAAACATCATACCCTGGTCCCCTGCTCCAAGCGTGTCAACACCCTTTGCAATTTCGGGTGATTGCTCATGCACAAATACTTCAATATCGGACTTATGGGTAAATTGAAGAATCGGATCTGTATAACCAAGCCGTTTTATTTGCTCTCGCGCAATTTTTTTATAATCAAGCTTCTTTTTTGCCCGTACCTCACCTGCGATGATAACTTTATTAACGGTAACGAGCGTTTCAATTGCAGCTCTCCCGTTTTTGTCATCCGTCAACACCGCATCGACAATAGCGTCACTCACCTGGTCGCAAATTTTATCAGGATGTCCTGCACATACTGATTCAGATGTAAATGTATATTCTGCCATAATTACAAAAAACCTCTCAACCGAGAGGTGGTCATTTTCCCAGCTGTCGGGACACATCCTCCCTTTTGGAGTGAGCACCGTGTCTATATTATGGATCGCCCTTCGAACATCTCAGAACGATCTTCATTTCATTCAGATCGGTTGCCGGACCCGCCCTGGGGGGTCACTCGTGATGCAATGGGTACTATTAACGCAAATTTTCTAAAAAAAAGCAAGGGTCAAAATTATTTTGTGTATTCGCCAAACTTATAATTAAAATAATTCTTTTTTATTTTTCCAATAAATATGAGGTGAAATTCTATGAGAATGTATTTTAGCGACAAATACATCCGTCCTTCTTTCGCTTGCCGTCTTACGGAATGAGAAACTTTATATGCCTGCAGGTAGCCGTAGTGCACCCTTCCCAGCTTTTTTGCACGTCTTACATAGTCATGTTCCTCACCCAGCACCAGTGTTTCATCAAAGCCATTGACTTTGGAGTGAAGCGATTTTTTAACAAAGATGCATGCCCCTGCTAAATGAGGGTAGATTTTTTTTGTGAGCCGTGCGTAGTAATTTATCGATTCATAAAGAATTTTGTCTATTTTTAGAGGCGACATCGCTCTCACATAGCAAGTGGCAATGTCATAATTTTTTCTCATCATTTCTTCAATCGTTTTTTCTAAGAATTTTGGTGGGATAATGACATCGGCATCAAGAAATAACAAGAGCGGTTGGGTTGCTGCCTGGGCTCCACAATTCCGTGCTTTTCCCGGGAGGCCGCCGTCAACTACTTTACAACCAAAGGATCTTGCTATTTTTCTCGTATCATCAGTTGAGAAGGCATCAGACACGATAATCTCCTTCGGCTGGATAGTTTGTTTTTCTATTGATTTAAGCAGTTTTGGCAGGTATTTTTCTTCATTAAACGTCGGAATGACGATACTGACGCTCAGATCCATACCTAATTAGTATATCTGAAATTTGCGGATTGTCAAAGCAAGAGGTAGAAATCTTGATCTCACTACAGGCTCAGTTTCTGCATTGTACGTTTCGGAGGGATTGACTTTTTGCACGGGATTTCATACGATAGAAGCGTAAGAATTGTGTAAGGGGTATATATGGCTTCAGTCATATTGTTTATTTTCGCACTCAGCATCGGGTATTACCTTTCAAATCTTCTGTCCCACCCGGGTAAAAAGAAACATAAACTTCCATGCATCAAGATTAAGAACCTTGAGATTATGCCGAATGTCAGGGTGCATATCAGATCGAAAACTTTTCATATTCACCACTGGGTGTATTGGAGTATTGCTGCTGTTTTGATTGTGCATTTTTATGACGGAGTGCAGCAGGCTCTCTTTCAAGGTGCGACAATCGGTGGTGCCATCCAAGGACTTCGCTATCCCGACCGCTTCAAAATCCGCTATCCCCGTCAGATATCCGCAAAGTAATACTTTCTGATAAGTTTGAGGCTTCTCCCCGCTTGTGGCGAAGAAACTTACGGAAAAACCGAGACATATTATAGTAAGTCATTGGACTGATAAGCCTGAGGAATTCCCCCACGACAGAATTTTTGCAACTGTTCATAAATCTCAAAACGAGTAACCTCTTGCTATTTCTCAAGTATCGTGCTGTACTTAGAGTATGGCTAATACTACCAACGGTGCTTCAGCCTCACATTTTGCCGATAAGCTTTCCCGGAGGCGAAGACTGTTTAAATCCTTTGAAGCAAAAGCTTTGGGAAGTCGTACCCCTATTGAGAGGATGTCAGATGCCATTACGACGAGTGTCGGAAGTATGGAGTTCTTGATGCTCAATGTGTATTGGTTTGCTATTTGGATAGTACTGAATATTCATGTGATTCCGGGAGTTGTACCGTTTGATCCGTTTCCGTTTGGGCTCTTGACGATGATCGTTTCGCTTGAGGCAATCATTCTCTCTATTTTTGTGCTGCTCAGTCAAAATCGGGCTGCACATGTCGATAGTCTTCGGGAGGAATTGCATCTGCAGGTGAATCTCATCGCTGAGGAAGAGATCACGAAAGCATTGGAGCTACTGGCAGAAATGCGTGAGAAAATGGGCATAAAAAGAGAAGATGCAGAGCTGGCAAAGATGTTAGAAAGAATTGACACGTCATATATTCAAAGTACGTTACAGAAACAAATCGATACCGGTACTACGAATTTTCTCACGATGATGAATCCTCTTCATGTCCTATCGCAAAACGGCGCGACTCCTCCCGGGAAAGCAGTCAAAGAGGAAAAGGGATGATGTGATATAATCATCGACGTTTATTCATTTTGTAACAATGAATAACTTTCGACTACTTATCGTTTTATTTGCCATTCTCAGTTTTCTCGTTTACGTGCAGTCACAACGAATCGCATTACGAAAGGAAAAGCAAATGCATCTTTCGCCTTCTCCAACACCCAAAATACAATCAGAACAAATACGATCATCACCCACCCAGGTTAAAACATCGCCAACACAACCCGATCCAACGCAAGAGACAGCTGATACCTTGATCTATCCAAATGCTGAAAAACAATCATCGAGTGGGAACAGTCTTTTTCTGAAGAGCCAGGATGATCCTGATCGTATTACCGATTGGTATAAAGAACAAATCGCAGGACTTGGAATGAAAACGAAAACATTTGTGAAGACAAATGAAAATGGAAATATCTTAAATAAGCTTGTCGGGGTTAACGGAGCATCTTCTATACGTGTTGAAATCACAAAAAATGCAATGCAAAATACGGTTTGGATTACAATTGTAAGATAACCCCTTGACATTCTTGTTTCGCGTTGATAATATCCACCTGCTTCTGCCCGAACTCGGGCTTTTTTATTTTTTATGAAACAAATACTACCAATGGTGACATTTCCAAACTATTCAGAAATGTTTCGATCATCACTCGATGCGGTTTGGGAATCTTTTAAAAATAAACTCCGTGTGTCATTTTTTGCTCCATCCACTCCCCCATCATTTAATCAACCCGGGCAGACATTCAATAGTAAGAGATCCCGCGATTTCAAACGATTTTTCAAGAATTCATTTTTTATCCCGCTTGGTATTGTTGTTGCAGTAATACTGCTCATCGTTGTCTTCACCCTTCGAAATACGGGCAGTACAAATGGGCTGATAAACAACGATCAACGCGTCAGCATAAAAGGTGCAAAAGCACAACAGCGTATTGATAAACCATTTGAAGTGTCATTGAAAGACGGTAAAGGAACCGAAGTAAGCAAGTTAAAATTTGTTGTTGAAACAGCAGAACTGCGGGATGAGATCGTCGTGAAGGGAAACCGCGCAGTGGCACTTGAGGGAAAGACGTTTCTTGTCATTAATCTGAAAGTAACAAACAACTATAACAAATCGGTGCAACTCAAAATAAGAGATTTCCTTCGATTGGTAAAAAACAGCAATGAAAATGAAAAGCTTGCACCGAGCATCCACAATGATCCCGTTGATGTACAGGCGATATCAACACAATATTCCCGAGTAGGATATTCACTGAACGACTCGGACAAAAACCTTATCCTTTTAATCGGAGAAATAAATGGTCCAAAACAGAGAGTTACACTTACTCTGCAGTAAAACAGACACTACAATATATGGATAAAACGAAAGATTATTCCACAAAGCAAATCAGCGGAAAGTTGCTTGATGAAATTACCGATGCAATCAAAAGCATCAAAGGCTGGGGCAGTGTCGAGATTTACGTACAGGATTTTAAAGTTGTCCAAATAACGGAAAGAAATATTCGAAAAACGTCGAATGGGTCGTCAAATAACCATTCTTTAAAAATTGGGGCTTGACAAACATTTTCGATGTGTTCTATATTTAGTGTGTTAGAAATATCTCCCTCCTAGATAGAGAGACAAAGAATATTTCTAGCTGAGAAGACAATCTATTTTTTTCGCCGACCGTACACGGAGGCATCCAAATACAAGGATGCCTTTTTTGTTGGAATTGAAGACAATTAGTACTTGTAATCCAAATTACTGATTGTCAGTAAAGGAAAATATATGTTGGAGATCATGAAAGTATTGATTGGTAGCACAAAAGTAAAAACGGGAGCTTCTGTCTCTGATGGGTTTCAGAAATAGAAGTTTCCGTTTTTTTGTCCAAGGTTCAGGTCTTAGACAAACAAAACGGATAAATGAAGTGTTCCTACCGCCTCCGTCAGTTGGCGGACGGCGGGTCCGGAGATCTTAAAAAGAGAGGGGGTGAAAATAAATAATGACAGATTTAAAAAAAAGAATTTTAGTAGCAATAGCAACCGGAGCGGTTTTAGCTAGTACTATTGTTCCTTCTGCGTTTGCAGCAACAATCACTATCACCGGCAACGGCTCAGGTAGTGACAATGATGCGGATGTGAGTTTTTCAAATGATGTCGATGTCGATCAAGACAATGATGCAGATATCGATAATGACATTAATGCTTCAGCAAGTACGGGTAACAACTCTGCTTCTGATAACACCGGTGGAGACGTAAAAGTTGAAACAGGAGACGCAAATGTCGATGTCGAAGTGAAAAACTTTGCAAACCAGAATCAAGCAACAGTCAATAATTGTTGCCAGGCAGATCACGAAGTCTTGATTCAAGGCAACGGATCTGATTCTGACAATAATGTTGACTTGGACGTTGATAACGATGTCGATGTCGATCAAGACAACGATGCAGACTTCGATAACGATGTCTACGCAGACGCTGACACGGGAGACAATGACGCAGACGACAACACCGGTGGAGACGTAACAGTCGACACAGGAGACGCAACTGTTGATGTCAAAGTCTTAAACGTCGCAAACAGAAACAGCGCCGTAATTGGCGGTGGTGATGGAGGCGGCGCAGTGAGCGCAAAAATCCTTGGAAACGGATCAGATAGCGATAACGATATCGATTTAGATTTCGATAACGATGTCGATGTCGATCAAGACAACGATGCAGATTTCGATAACGATGTCGACGCAGATGCAGACACCGGAAATAATGATGCTGATGACAACACCGGCGGTGATGTTTCAGTAACAACCGGAGATGCAGACACAAATGTAGACATCGAAAATTTTGCCAATTTAAATTGGGCAGAAATCGATTCCTGCGGTTGTATCGAAGATCTTGAAGCAAAAATCAGTGGCAATGGTTCAGATTCAGACTCAGAAATAACGTTTGATAGCGAAAACGATGTCGATGTCGATCAAGACAACGATGCAGATTTCGATAACGACGTTGATGCTGACTCAGACACTGGTGATAATGATGCAGATGACAATACAAGTTGGGACGGTGGAGATCCATCCGTTGAGACTGGTGATTCAGATGCTGACGTCACGGTAAAGAGCCACGGAAATGCAAATTTCTTCGGTCCAGCAGATGGTTCAGATGACGATTCTGATTGGGATTTCGATTTCGATTTCACTATTGATCTCGGAGACCTTTTGGAATGGTTAATGAATCATTCTAGTAACTAATCTTATTGAATCGTGGGGTGCACGAGCACTTCCGGGCGCCCCACGATCATAAGAGAAAAATAGTAAAACGTAAACACAAGAT
>JACQKR010000012.1 GCA_016204425.1 Candidatus Levyibacteriota bacterium | reverse complement strand
TAAATCTTACTTCTTAAATCATAAATCTGATTATTGTATTGTTGTTCCGATAAATGGTTTCCCATCGAAGTAATTCTCCACATTTTCAAAATCTTCACCCGATATTACAACGACGCTGATTCCAAGCTCACTCGCTTTCTTTGCCGCAACGGGATCAAACGGTGAATTCATCCCGGGAACCCACTCCTCCCCGACAAGTTTGCGAAATTCTGCCCATGACAGTTTCTCGATTGGCTTTGCATCGGGGTATTTATTCGGATCTTTATCATATACTTGCGTGATATTGGTAAGGTTGACAACGGTTTTCATATCATAATCCTGACAAAGCAGTATTGCACAGTAATCTGTCGACCATCCAGGCTTCCATCCTGCGGCAACCACCACCGGCTCTGAGACTTTGCGGATAATCTCATAATGCTTAATGATGTACGGATGCGCAACGTCGCGAAAGATGGTTCGGACAAGATGAGCATTCAGCTTGGTTGCATGAATCCCCAGATAATCAAGGTCATCCCGTGTCAGATCGTGCCCAATGACGTCTCTCCCTGCATCGCGATAGTGTCTGGCTGTTGACCCGCCGCCGACAACCAAAAAAAACTGGCGGTCAGGATGATTCGCCAGTTGCTTTCGCATAAAGGTATTCAGTTGGGTGAGAAATGTGGTGTTCACCCCTCCATTGGGGACAATGAGGGATCCACCGACTGAAATAACTATTCTCTCTTTGTAGTTGTTAGACATAAAAACGTACAATCTAGCCTTGAATTTGCTGTACTTCTAACTGGTAATAGTAGCATAAAAAAACAAAAAAACAAATAGTTGAAATGTAAAATGGTTGCATGGTTTAACTATTCTAAGGATAATAACATGTAACTATTTCTGGCATTGTTCACAAATAAAGGTTCCCCGGCCAGAAAGTATCATCCGTACAATTTTTGTCCCGCACACAGGACACGGCTTCCCGTCCTGTCCGTATACCTGAAAAAAGCGCTGGTAATTTCCTGTTTGCCCAAGCGCATTGACATACTGCCATTCTGAGGCACCACCGACTTTCAGCCCTTTCTTCATCACTGTTTCAATAGCAATAAACAACGCTTCAGTTTCCTTGTCTGTGAGCGAGCTTGCCAAACGCTTCGGATGAATTCGGGACTGAAATAGCGCATCATTCGCATAGATATTTCCGATGCCGCCGATTTTCTTCTGGTCCATAAGGACTGACTTGATCGGCGCCTTCTTCACGGCCCTAAGAATTTTCGCAAACATCTCAAGAGTCAAAATGGCTTGCCCCTCCATAGTCCCGCCTTGCGGGACGACGGGGGGTTCGGGCCCGAGCTCTTTAAAAAACGGAAGTTCGGGAACCTCAGCTGTCTTGACGATCTTGATCCACCCGAATTGGCGAATATCGTTATAGTAAAGCACGGCACCCTCCTCCGTCATTCTGGGGAGCCCTTCGGTCTCACTCAGGGCGACTCCAGAATCAGTTTGATCCTGGATGCGGTCGCCTTCGGCAACCTTACCAGGATGACGACGATCGCTTAACTTAAATATGACGTGTGTATGCGCATTCGGCAACTTTCCACCTACCTTCTCTGAAACCTTTGTCCCTTTTGGTACCTTTATCCCGACGTAAATGAGCTGCCCGGTCATTTTAATGTGAATTGCTATGCTGTAATCGTTGTCTAAATCAATAACTAATCCTTTTCCAAACCTTCGTATGTCTTGCACCTTTGCACCTTGCACCTTTTGTACCTGGCCACTCACCATCTTTGGCAAACGGATCTCAATATCCTCTATTCGGTGGCCTACAAGATATTTTTGAAGACCAATTCTTATTGTTTCGACTTCAGGCAGCTCAGGCATAATACTCCTTTATTGTCCTTGCCCCTCGAAGCTTTAGCGAAGTGGGGTCAACTTCTGGTAATTCAGGCATATTTTATTTCCTCGCAATAACGATAAAGTATTGAAGGATCTGAGTTATTCTGCCGTGCAACATGAATCATCCGTTCATCCAGATCAATTGCCGTAATGCTTTTGGGACGAAAATATTTTTTTATAAGCTTTGTTCCTGTCCCATTTCCGCAACCGATTTCTAAAACTTTCTTATTCTGTGGTAATTGTGAGAATTTCCGAAGCGTCTTGACCTCTAGTATTTCCTGAATAAGCGCTCTCATTGGGTTATTCATAGCAAAAAACTCAAGCTTATTCATCAGCATACGTTATTTCCTATCTTTCTTTTATCGCTCTTGCTATGAATTGCTCTATCTCCTCCTGAAACCGTTTCTTACCGAACTTCTCTGCTTGCTTCTGACATACTTTGCTATTAAAATATACCATTTGAAACTTTTTGATTGCTTTTGATAATGATTCGTCTGTTAGCTCATCAAAAAACACTCCTGTTTTTCCATCAATAACAGATTCTTTTACTCCGCCTGATCGATACGCAATAACCGGTGTCCCGTGAGCCATAGCCTCGACAGGTACGATACCGAAATCCTCATCTTCCGAGGCGAAGAGAAACGCTTTGGCACCACGCATCAGTCCTGATTTCTCCCCATCACTGACCTCTCCCAAAAATTCAACTGTCGGCCCGGCGAGTGCCCTGAGCTCTTCCCCGTATCCTGCAAATGCTTTCCCAAATACTTTGAGTGGCAACTTCATTTTTGTGCATACCCGTACAATAAGATCAACGTGCTTTGGCCGGGCAAGCCTTCCACCTGTCAAATAGTAGCTAGTATCTGGTATTTTGTATTTTGTATTTTGGGATTGTTTCGGATTTCGTGTTTCGGATTTCGAATTTGTATCTACCGGTGGGTAGATCACTGTCGCGTCTCTTCGATAAAACTTCTCTATTCGTTTTTGCACCTCTTGTGAGTTTGCGATGTAATAGTCAACGTTTTTTGCAGCTGAAAAATCAGTCATCCGCAAGAAATGATTTGCAATAACGGCAAGTGTACGAAAAACAACATGCTTCTTCCACTCCCGAGCTGTGGCATATCCATAGAGGTAGCGGGGCGGCGTATGACAGTAGCAAATCTGGACTGCTTTCCCTTTCTGAATTTGATTTGGAATATATGCTCCGGTTGCTGAAACGATGACGACATCAAAGTCTTTGAAATCAAATCGCCTGAAAAGTGTGGGCGCGAGGAGTCGAAGCGGACTGATAAGCTTTGCTTTGAAGGGAAGGAATTGTGCAATCGATGTCTTAATTTCCCAATCTTTGAACCGCTCACGATGCGGTCCTAAAAACTTCGGCAAATAGACAAGCGTATAGACAGGTGCATCTGGATACAATTCATGAAGAGCCTCTAATACTCTTTCAGCGCCACCGTACTCTTTTATATAATCATGTACTAATGCTACTTTCATGGAGATGATGTTGATTGTAGCAGATATTATTCAGCAACTACTGAGGGGCTTGTTGGTTGTATTTTATTAACATAGAACGATAGAATATCACGCTCTACTGGAGCCATTTGTGAAAGAGGTTTCCTATCTGTCATATAAACCATATCAGTGCGGAGAGTATCTTTCTGTTTAAATTGAATTTGAAGGTAAAATTGCTTATCGAAGGAAACATCAAATGCGAGAAAGATACCTGCATCACGATAAAAAAGCTCGAAATAGCGTGAGCCTACAATACCCACATCCTCTCTGTCTGCTGATACCTCAGACTTTTCACCTAATGGATCCATAAGGAATCTACGCTGTTCATGAAACTCTATTTCTGCCGACGATGGTTCTGGATGTTCGGAGAAAGGTCGACCTGCACCTAAGACATACTCTCTTGCAGCTTCCAAAGCTTGACTAAATTCAGTTGCTTCCTGCTCAGAGATTACCTGCTCCCCTGTAGCTGCCCAACTAAGCTCAAGAGAGTCTCGAATTGGCAAACGATCAGGGTCAACGTCTTGAGGATTCGCACGAACTACTTGTTGTGCTCGTTTTAGCGTATCAAACATCCGTCCTAGTGCTTCAGGTCGCTCTGTCATAACAACGATTATATACTCTAGGACTATAAAATGCAAGACCCCAATAACTCTTTGCTCCCTGAATTCCTTATATAGTCATGTACTAATGCAATTTTTCATTCTTTGGATTTAAGATGTATGATTTAGGATTTATGAAGAAAAAGGAATATTCTTAAATCTTTAATCGTAAATCTAGAGTAACCCTAATTGTTTCCCTTCTTTTTCTTCCTGCTGCTTCTTAACTTTCGGTGCAATCCGCTTCATAAGACTGTTGAATCCGAGCTTTGCAAACCCGTCACTGAGCGCAATCATATCAAATGACGTACATGCACAGACTGACAGATCAAGTTCTATGGGGACATCGGTCATAATCGTCGCAAGTTTTTTGGCAAGCGCTGCTTGCTCTGCATCGGTTGCGAGTTTCTCGGCAATTTTTGGCGGAACATCAGCGATTCGCTCATATAAATCCTCAAACGTACCAAATTCCAAAAGAAGATTGCTTGCTGTTTTTGGCCCAATACCTGCAACACCCGGATACCCGTCGGACGCGTCCCCGATCAGTGCTTTATAGTCGATAAACTGCGAAGGTTTGACGCCGAACTTCTCCTCCACTTTCTTTGCATCATAGGTTACCGTTTCTTTTAAACCGACAACCGGTGCTATGACTTTTACACGACCGTTCACAAGCTGCAGTAAATCCCGATCCCCGGTGACGATAAAAACCTCAACGTCCGGATACTTTGCAACAGCCTGGACCGAAAGCGTGCCGATCACATCATCTGCTTCATATCCGTCGACTTCAAAAACCGTCACTTTCATTTTTTCTAAAAGTTCATGTACATAGCCGATTTGCGCTCCGAATCCCTCAGGCGCTGCCGGACGATGTGCCTGATAGCCAACGTAGAGTTGCTTACGAAACGTCGGTTTTGGCCGGTCAAAGCAAACGATCAGATACTCAGGGCCTACCGTATCAATGACGCTAAAAAGCATAGAAAAAAAGCCATAGACTGCTTGGACCGGCTCGCCTGTTGGATTGGTCAGCTCGGGAAGTGCGTGGAGCGCCCGGTGCAAAATGGCGTTGCCGTCAATGAGAATGAGCTGCTCGAGTTCTCGGGGTTTGTTAGGCTGCATGCAACTATTCTAACACAGCGCTCCTGTTTTCCCCTATGTCTCTAACAGGTGGGTAAAGATGCAACATTTGATGAGCTATATCTCCAATTGGAAGCTGAGAAGGCACATACCCAGTGTCTGCAAAAACAGGAGAAAGCACCTCTTCTGGCGCCTCATCCATTGCCCATGAAGCAATAGGATGTACTTTCGATTTTGATGCTTTAAGATAAGGATGGAAAACATCACGAAGATATCGAGGTATCGATACTTTTGGATCAGGAAACATAATTTCTTCGCGTGTTTCATAGTGAAATATTTTGATAACCCCATCATAGGCTGTTTCAAAACAGATCGCTTGGTAGTCGAATTGATTGAGCGCACTCGTACTTCTCTCCCCACTTATATATGGCCGTGCATTCTTTGGAAAATCATATGTGACAACTACGCGTATATATGGTTCATCGGAGGGAGACTTTTGATCTTCAGCTCTCATAGGATCAAGACCAAGCGATAAGTAGCGTATCTTCCGATTCTTAGACGATTTGAGATCTTCATGCTCAGAAAAGGACAATCTAGTCATATTGCTTTTTTTGGAGAAAATAAAAAAATCTACCTCAACGCCCATTCCTTCAGCGCTTCTCTCCTGGACGACTTGTGCGAATCCCGGAAGAAATTCCAACACGCCAGCTTCTTCAAGATATTCAAGCTGTCTTTGGATTTTTTTTTCGTCACTTTCGGGGGGTAAGTATTCCAAATCTGTTTGATACGACTCGGGCCCAGACATAGACAGATATTATATCACAATATTATAGGATATTAAACTGTGCGGCTTATCTTGCTTCAGCTATTGGGTACTCTTGAGATTCTACCCTTACCTGTGGGCGTGACTTCGGTGTATAGAAGCGAACTAATCTATTGACAGCGTCGTCTCTCACGACAAGAGGGTCTTGTTGGATGGTTGCAGCGGGCAAAAAAATACCAGGGTACCTTGCTGTCTCAACGAGGCTTCTAGCTCGTTTTCTCACGCATGACACTGTTGCTGATATTGCTGAAACATCATCATCTCCTTCTTTTATCTCAACCCGAATCGCATCATATCCTTCAAAAGTTTCTCCGCTTACCGGATCATTCAATATTTCTGGATTAAATCGTAATTCTTGCGTCATTTGTACAGGACCAGTCGTTTGCCAAAACGATGCTTCCCGTAAGACCGGCAATTTATTCCTATCACTTTTTGCTATCGCCTCCATCGCTTCAGGATCTGGTGAGCCAACATTTGTTACTACTTTTATTCGCTTACGTTTCTCCGGATCTGGCTCAGAAGGACGAAGTAAATTTCCTACTCGTAAAAGCTCTGGAGAAATCTTCAGTTGATAATACATTGCCCTCCACAAATCCATGACTCGTCCCCACTCCCTTGAGGCTTGATCAATGACTTCTCTATCAGTAATCGGTGCAGTATCTTCCTCGTCGGTAACTAAACCTACAACAGCCTCCTCTTCATGACTCATAGTATTGAATTACATAGTATTTTCTCTGGAATGCAAGGTCAAGAGGACTATTTTATATCAGCAATAGCGAGTGCTGCTTTGGGGCCGATGAGGCTGGTAAAGTCTTCAGATTCAATTGTTTCTTTCTTAAGCAACTCCTGCGCAAGCAAATCGAGCTTATCTCGAAGCTTAAGAAGAATCGTAGTCGCATTCTTGTAGCATGAATCTGTTATCTTCTTGACCTGCTCATCGATCTTTGCAGCCATTTCAGGAGATATATCCGATTGCTCATACATCGTTCGTTTTTCAGGATCCAAATTGATCGGCCCAAGATCACTCATGCCGAATTGCACGACCATGGCACGTGCCACTTGCGAGGCTTTGGCGATATCATCTGAGGCGCCTGTTGTCATTTCCGAAAAGATGAGCTGCTCAGCAGCACGACCCCCCATCATCACGGCAATCTGCTCCATCAGATGACTCTTGGTTTCATGCGTCCGCTCAATAGGCTCCATCATGGTGTGACCAAGCGACATACCCCGGGAGACAATTGAGATACGGTGGATTGGATCCATATGCGGCATTTCCCAGGAAACAAGCGCGTGTCCTGCCTCATGATACGCAGTCATCTTACGGTCTTCTTCCGATTGGAGACGCCGCTTCTCAGGACCAAGCTTGACTTTCGTCGCTGCCTCTTCCAAGTCCTTCATGTCGATTGCTTTTTTGCCCAATCGTGCTGCCAGAATCGCTGACTCATTGAGCATATTTTCCAAATCAGCCCCTGAGAACCCGACGGTTCGCTTTGCCACTTTCTCCCAGTTCACTCCTGCATCGAACGGCTTGCCCTTTGCGTGAATGGTAAGAATCGCTTTTCTCCCCTCAACATCGGGAAGATCCAAGACGACCCGTCTATCAAACCGTCCCGGTCTGACCAGTGCCGGATCCAAAACATCCGGCCTATTGGTTGCCGCCATGACGATGACCTGCTCATTTTGGGTAAAGCCATCCATCTCAACCAGAATCTGATTCAACGTCTGCTCGCGCTCATCATGACCTCCCATGATGCCCACCCCCCGCTGCCTTCCAATCGCATCGACTTCATCAATAAAGATAATTGCCGGCTGTGCTTTTTTCGCGGTATTGAAAAGATCCCGAACACGGGAAGCCCCAACACCAACGAGCATTTCCATAAACTCGGACCCTGCCATAGAGAAAAACGTGACATTTGCCTCCCCAGCCGTTGCCCGTGCAAGAAGAGTCTTTCCGGTTCCAGATGGCCCCACCATGAGCACTCCTTTTGGTGTACGTGCACCCATCGCCTTGTACTTTCCTGGATTTTTTAAAAAATCAACGATTTCCGTGAGTTCTTGCTTTGCCTCATCTACTCCCGCAACATCGGCAAACGTCGTTTTGGGCATGTCTTTGTTGAAGAGTTTTGCCCGGGATTGGCCAAAGGAAAAGATGCTTTCCTGTGTCCCTCGTGCCTGACGAAAAATAAAATAGAAAAAAGCAACCATAATAAGCACCGGAAGAATCGTCCCGAGTAGCCCAAGCCAGCTATTTAATCCCGCCTCGTCTTTGACAGACACTTTGACATTTTGAAGTGATGCACCTGCATCCTTAAAAAGGGTATACACGTTTACCGAAGGCTCTTTATGGGCAACGATTTCTGAGTCATCTTTTCGTTTGACATTGAGCTTGTCGCCATTGACTGAAATTTCTTTAATATTCCCTTTCTTCACGTCACTAATAACCTGTGAAACAGGGACAGTACGCCGGTCTTCGTAAGGACTGCTGAACGCGAGAAAAATATAGAGGGAAAAAAGGATAAGAAATCCATAGAGAAAAATATTCTTCCAAGATGTTTTCAAGCGAAACTTGGGTACTTTTGAGCGGTGTCTGCTACCGTTTGCATGCCTCTTGCCGGTGGTCGCCATAATTAGCAGCTAGTATAGCATATGTGCTACCATTTGCAACTTCTTTTTATCTCAAAACGAAGTAAATGTCTATAAGCTACCTAACGTTTAAAACGATGTATTCATCACTTACTATATCGTTTATTCTTTAGTGGCAATCATAACTATATTATTGCGAAAAACAATAAACTTGTCTTTTTGCAACCCCTTGAGTAATGCTTGCAACCATAACTGATCAGTATCAACAAAATCCTTTTTGAGCAAAAAACCTAGTTTTGCTAAGGAGATTTCTTTCTCTTGCAAAAGCAATCGGATCAGCTTCCCGCGATAATAGCGGTTCGAGCCAATAAATTTTTCAGCCAGAGGCTGATCGTCCTTTGGACGAGATTGCCTTATTTTCGACAATACGAGCGCGCTATAATCCATCAGCGCCTGGTTCCAGACGGAAGCTTTGCCTTGTGGCAATAATTGATCAGCAACTTGTTGGATCTCCTTCTCCGTCATTTTCAACCCCCTCTTCCCGTCATCCTGGCTTGTCCAGGATCTCTTCTTTTGGGAGATTCTGGATGCGCTCATTCTTCGCTTACCAGAATGACGAGTATTAAAGTGCAGAAGGATAACTTTTCTGATATTTGTGTCGACCACTGCAACCTGCTCCCCAAAGGCAAAACATGCAACTGCTTGTGCAGTATATGATCCAATACCGGACAATTTCTCAAGAGCAGGAATGTCTTGCGGGAATTGCCCCGCGTACTCCTTCACAATTACTTCGGCAGTGTGCTTGAGGTAGAGTGCCCGCCTGTTGTAGCCAAGGCCAGACCACAAGCGCAATACATCAGCGGTCGTTGCGTTTGCCAATGCAGCAACTGTTGGAAGAGCAGCAATCCATGCATGATATTTTGGGACAACACGACTGACCTGTGTTTGCTGAAGCATCACCTCAGAAACAAGAACACGATAAGCACGATCCTGTAAGGAGATACCGTCTGGTATCTCCCGCCATGGCAAATCCCGCTTATGCTCAACATACCAGGAAAGAATTTTCTGCTGAAACAGAGTAATTTGCTTCTTTGAAAGCGACATTGCAAGGTATTATAGAAACATTCCCTCCATTGACACAATGAGCTGTGAGTGGAATACTAAGAAAAACACTGTGCGATTCTTCCTCAATCAATTTATCGCTTCAAGAACAGCGCAATACGTAACAGTAGGACTCGTTTTTCTTTTTTTCCTGACCAGAGTTAGATTCATCACCACCTTCCCGCTTTTTTTTGATGAGGCAATCTACATCCGATGGGCTCAATACATCATCGCCGATCCGTCATGGAATTTTATTTCTCTCACCGATGGGAAACAGCCGCTCCTTATCTGGCTTATCAGTGTTTCGCAACGCTTAACAAACGATCCTATCATTGCAGGGAGAATTGTCTCTCTTTTTGCAGGACTCGGCAGCATGCTTGGCGTGTATTTGCTGACAAAAGATATCTTTAGCAAGAAAGCAGGAGCGATTGCGGCACTGATCTACCTCATCGTTCCTTTCTACCTTATCCATGACGGCTTAGCGATCATGGATGGCCTCCTTCTCACCTGCATGATCTACGCATGTTACTTCACCTATAAACTCTCCCAAACAGCACACTATCGTTATGCACTTGCTGCCGGAATCAGTATTGGCTTGGGACTTTTGACAAAATCCTCTGCTGTGTTTGGATTGTATTTTCTTCCCTTGGGCTTTTTCCTGCTTCCAAAGAAAAATAAACAAACTATCGTTCAGTATTTCCTTCTTATGATACTTGCCGGAGGTATCGCTTTAGGGATTGAGGCGCTCATGCGGCTTTCAGTGTACTTTGATTTCATCGCTGTGAAAAACGCCGTTTTTCTCCACACGATAGAAGAGGTCAGGCATGACCCACAAATAATTCTTCAGCAAAATGTACCGCTTATCTCCTCTTGGCTGAGAAGCTATATAGGTATACCGCTTCTTATTCTCTCTTTTGTCTCATTGATTTTTAAAGGAAAGCGCCTGCATGTTCTCTTCCTGCTTATGTATGGGCTCGTCCCACTTGCCCTACTCACTCTTTTTGGCAAGCAACTCTACCCGAGATACCTTGTCTTTATGACGTTTCCATTCATTGTTTTGGCTGCCCATGCTTTTGTTATGCTTGTTGAAAAATACATCCCGACAAAACAGCACCTTTTTGCTTTTGTCATTTTTTTACTGCTGCTTCTCTCCCCCCATCTCCGCACTGATTTCTTTCTTCTCACGAACCATATGAAAACACCGCTGCCTGAGATTGATCAATGGCAATTCTTTTTTGGTGAGCCATCAGGTATTGGCATGGACACGCTTGTTGCGTTCTTTCGAGAGAAACAAAGCAATAACCTTCTCATCATGACAGATAAATCAATCGGCATTCTCCCGGACGGCATTGCGATTCATTTTTTTAATGAAAACAGCATTACTGTTTCGGGAACAGACGGAATCACCAAATCAAATCTACAAACCAAATATCGGGAAAAACATCCGGAAGAAATCTATCTCGTCCTCTCCTGGCAAGGCATCCCGGCCGGCGTATCTGCTGAAAAGGTTCTGGAGATCAAGCGGGAGGGAAAACGAAATAAAGATTGGAACGTATATAAAGTAGACAAAACTTCTTTGCGGTAGTCTAAAACAGCTTCGCACCGATCACTGCATCTTTATCCGGCCGGACGAGAACGACGTTACCTGCAGCATCTTCTACTCCGACAGTCAACGTCTCAGAGATAAATGGACCGATTTGCTTTGGCGAAAAATTGACGACACCCAACACGAACGTATTGAGGAGATCTTCTTTTGTGTAATTTGCGACGATCTGCGCGCTGGATTTCTTTATCCCTATTTCAGGTCCAAAATCAATCGCAAGCTTGTACGCCGGCTTTCGGGCTTCTGGGAAATCCTCAACCTTGATCACTTTTCCAACACGAATATCGACATTATCAAAATCACTATAGCTTATCATTCCGTTTTTACTTTTATTATCCACTATTTTAGTATAGTATATTTATACTTCCTAATGAACGCTCAAGCAGAATCACCTACACCCAGAAAAACCCCCGAAGAACTACAAGCAATGACCAAACATCTATGGGCGCTGCAAGCAGCGCCAGTACGAGAAAAACTCGCAACGCTTAGAGAAGAAGCCGATCCTGATAGGCTTGAACAGCTCAATGTCAATTTGTTGAGATTCGTACACGCTGCCTTTGCAGGCGATCCAACAGCAACAATTCGAGATGATATTGACCCAGAAGCTCTAAGGAGAACGTTTAGTGAGGAGTTATTGCGTTTTGTTCCTGAGGATATACCATCTTATATAACTCTCCAACAATTAGCAAAAGGGCCTACTCTTTCTAGAATGCAACCTTCTCGAGTACTCTTACCATTCGAGATAGCCGTTGCGCTGGATAGGCATGGTCTTGTTGACGGTCAGGAAAAATCATTACAAAATGTCGCTGCAGCATTTGGAGTCAAAAAACAGCGTGTGAGTCAAATTTCCCAGGACGTCCAAAAAAGACTCAAACGAACTCCTACTATTCGAACGCTTGTTGTAGCTGGGGAAAATCCTATCACCTAGAAGGCTATTTTGTTTTCTTCAATGGAACGATTTTTGCACCGTCCCCATCAAGATTGAGAAGATTAATTAGATCAGAAGATGATGGAATAACGTACTTTGTATTATTCTGCAGCACTGCTTGGGATACTTCGAGCCGCTTGAGAATCTGCGCGTTCTGTTTGAAATAGGCATTGGCTGCCTCAGCAACCCGCTTGACTGCAAGCGCTTCAGCATCAGCCCTGAGGACGCGTGCTTTTGCATCTCCTTCAGCTTTGAGAATTTCAGCACTTTTTGCGCCTTCAGCTTCTAAAATCTCACTTTGCCTGACTCCCTCTGATTGCAAAATTGAGGCCCGCTTTTCACGCTCTGCCCGCATCTGCAGTCCCATCGCCTCAGTTATTTCAACCGGCGGATCGATTTTCTGCACTTCAACGCGTGTTACCTTCACGCCCCAATTGTTCGTCACATCATCCAATACCTCGCGAAGGCTTTCATTGATGGAGTCTCGTGCGATAAGGGTTTCATCAAGCGACTTATCTCCTATGACATTGCGAAGATTTGTTTGCGCAAGCGTTGTGACTGCCGTATCAAAATCTTCAACTTCAAATTCTGCCCGTACAGGATCAACAATTTTATAATAAATAACCGCGTCCACTGTAACGGTAACATTGTCTTTGGTAATGACTACTTGCGGCTCAACATTTATGACTTTCTCGCGCATGTCGACTTTAATGAGTGACTCAATATAAGGAACAATTATATTGAGCCCTGGCCCGACAACGCTACGGAATTTGCCAAGGCGAAGGACAATGCCCTTCTCGTACTGCCTGACAATCCGAACGCCAATAAGAAGGGTAAAGATACCAAAAATAACAATGATGATAAATAAAATTGGCATACCTTATCGCTCTGCGACGGTGAGCGTCACACCACTGACCGATTGTACAACCACCTGAGCTCCCTCGTCAATATGCGTCTGTGCTTGTGCCCGCCAAACTTCGCTATCGATCTTTACACGCCCTGGATGCTCTTTGGTTATTTTCCGAACAACTTCTCCTTGCTTTCCGATAAGCGCGTCTGCATTGGTTGCATGTGTAGTAATAGCAAGACGTTGTTTGATAAAACGGCGTCCGACAAAGATATACAGCACTGAAAGCACCGGAATAAGAATCATTGACAGACTAAACGAGGCAGTCATAATCCCTAAGGCTCCTGAGATAACCAGAATGACACCGATGACGAACAAGTCAAACCCCGTTGCCACACCCATTACCATCTCAGCAATAATCGCGATGACACCAAGAACAATAATAACGTGGTTTGTGCTCAGCTCTTGCATGCGATCATTATAGCACTACGCGCTGGGGACTTATGAAGTATGAGAGGCAAGATCTCGCCGTCTAGCTTCGCTAGACGAGACCCATTTTCGCTCTTACCTCTCCCATTGTCTCTTCCGCTTCTTTACGACAGGCTTCATTGCTTTTCTCCAAAATCTCATCAACACGTTTTGGATTATTCTCAAATTCTTTTCGTCTTTGTTGAAAGGGCTGTAATTCTGTAAAAATTACATCAGCCAAATCATGTTTCAAATCGCTGTAGCGAATTTTTCCAGCAATATAATCCTGTTCATATTTTTTGTACACATCGTCTGCTCTAAATAACTGCAGCATCTTAAAGAGATTCGCAACTCCCCCCTCTTTTGGCAACGCTCCGCCTGCTGTTCCACTATCAGTTGGTGCACTGGCGAGACGCTTCTTTATCGTCTCAAGATCATCGGTTAAGTTGATAAAACTGCCTTCAATTGACTTACTCATCTTCCCCGACCCTGCCAGGGATGGGACATACTCTCCCGGTGTTTTAAATCGGACGGGCTCAGGAAACGTAGGACCAAACATTTGATTGAATTTGCGGGCGATTTCCCGTGTTACCTCAAGATGTGGCTCCTGATCAATACCGACAGGTACAAAATCCCCTTTATAGAGCATGATGTCAGCAGCCATGAGGACAGGATAAAAAAGCAGCCCCATGTTGACGTATTGCGGATACTGCGCTTTTTTCTCTTTATAGGTTGGCAAATCTTCAAGCCGTGCCACCTGATAGATGGTTGAGAGAAGATACGCAAGCTCAGTGTGCTGCGGCACGCGGGACTGAATCTCAAGAAGACATTTTTCAGGATCAAGCCCGGCGGCGAGGTAGTCAAGAATAATTTCTCTGACGGATTGTGAAAGCGTCTTTGGATCATACGGCACCGTGATCGTGTGCAAATCAACCACGGCAAACACACAGTCATACTGCTCTTGCACAGCCAGCATGCCCTTAACTGCTCCAAGGTAATTACCAAGATGCAACCTTCCAGTAGCGCGTATGCCAGAATAGACTCGTTTCTTCATACTCAACGTATTATATCATCCTGTGGAGGCAACATTCATTGAACTATTAAGAAGGTAGATGGAGTTGACGAGGCTGATTGTTTTCTACGCCTGCGAGAAAATCGACAATAACCGGCCCTTGATAGGACTCAAGCGCAAAATTAACGATCTCAATGGGATATGCAGCATGGAGTAAAAACTCTATTTGTGCCCCTGGTGGAACTTCTACAGCTTTCATTAGCTCTACCGTTATAGCGCTTTCCGGATTTCGTTTTCCCGCTTCTATACGACTTATATACGAGGAGTCCATGCCTTGTTCTCCTACCCTATTAGCCAATTCAGGTTGTGATAAACCCTTTATTTCTCGATATTTTTTAAGCATGGGACCAAAGAGATGACTGAGCACAATTTCTCTTGATTTTGACATAGATATTTGCGAATCCTACCATATCGCTCATATTTTCGCAATAAATCAAGCTTATCAAAAAACTATACCATCCACGCGGTTTTAAGCTCATGAAATGTTCCGTTGAGAATTGACTCTCTTATTGCCTTGACCAGATTCACGATGAAATAGACGTTGTGATACGAGCCCAATCTTTCGGCGAGGGTTCGTCAGAAGCATGCTACTCCGCAGTACTTGCAAGTTGCTTTGGTGAAGTATTTCCTGATTCAATAACTTTTACTGCAACGTCTTTAAGCTGTGCTGTGGCTTCAGAAGTGCGGTTTTTAAGGATTCAACCTCACGATTCAACCACGCATTCTCCTGGGTGAGATTGGTGATTTTCAAAACTAATAGCTCTTTCTCTGACATAGCTTTATCTTATCCTAAAAGTGTTCGCTATGTCTGGCAGTTTTAGAATAATGTTTGTGTCAGAAGCGTGACCTGTTACATCAATCGCTATCAAAGCTATCATACTACGAACTGCAATGCTTTTTGTTTACCTTTTTCGCCATTGCGAAATTTGTAAACACATTCTCTCGAGAAGCCTTTATAAACCAAAATACTTTTTATAGGAAACTTCATGCTCAATACCAGAAATAGTCAGTAAAGTAACGTGCTCTTCTATGCTATAGAGAGACTTTAAAAAATCTACTTCGTCTCTGCACGCGTATGGCGTGAGATAGACACTTTTTTGCAATTGGAGTAACTGTAGCTTTTTGAGTAATCGTCGAAAGGCATCTGCTTGGTTTTTCTTGCCTTTTGGAATATCATATACAACTAATCGCCACTTTCCATCCCATTTCTCTTTTTGCAAAGCGAGTGCTTCAAGTTTGTATTTCAATACTTTTTCTCTCCCTTTTTGGCTGAGCTTGAAAACTGTTTCTCCATCTTCTACTGCTTCATCTATGACTCCAATTTTCCGCAAGCGTTTTATTTCTGCTTTTAATCTCCTTCTATCAAAATGGCCCCATTTTTTTTGTTGCTTTTGCAAAAACGGCTTAAGTATACGTGGCAAATTTGGCATGAGCAGCGCTGCAGCAATAAATCCTGTTGCTGCTAAAAGAACAAGTATATCTCTGGTTTTTGGTGATTCCAGCTCCACAAACTCAGTCTAGCAATATGTCGACATTTTGCGCAATAGCGAAAAAAATCAACACCCTAGTAAATAAGCCATGCTTGCTTCATATCCTGAAAACGCCCATCAAGTATCGCTTCTCTTATCTTCTTAACTAAATTCACAATGAAGTAGACGTTGTGATAGGATCCTAAACGTTGTGCCAGGAGCTCATCGGCCACAAAAAGATGCCTGATATAGGCTTTGGTGAAGTTTTGGCACGTGTAACATTCGCAGTCAGGCTCAATCGGATCCGCATCAAACTTATACTTGGCATTGAAAATATTCATCGTAAAGTTATTGCGTATCGATCCGCCGTTTTTTGGTGAGACATAAAACGTCCCGTGCCTGCCCCGCCTTGTTGGCGCAACACAATCAAAAAAATCCATCCCCCGTGCCACTGCTTCAAAGATATCCTGCACCTCACCGATTCCAAGCAAGTGCCGCGGCTTCTCGTCTGAGAAATGCGGCACACACCAATCCAGTACCTGATAGAGCACAAGCTTTGAGGTGTACGAGCCACCGATTGAGACCGCCTTAAAATGCTTGTCGGTGAATTTTGCCGATGCGATCCGAAGATCTCGATACATCCCCCCATGGACGACGCCATACATCAGCTGATCACGCCTTGCCTGCGCTTTCAGACTCGCAATACCCCACCTGTTCGTCCGCTCAACAGAGAGCTTCGTTTGCTCGTAATCCCAGAGCGGCGACTCGTGGTCATCGAAAGCGACAATGAGGTCTGCTCCCAGCCGCTCCTGAGCAGCGATTGAGACAGCAGCGTCAAACCAATGCTTATCCCCGTTGATATGCGAGTAGAACCATACCCCATCTTCTCTGACTGTTGCTTCCTTAAGTTTTATAAGCTGCTTCTCCATCCGCGTCCTGGTCACCGAAGGCAACAAAAGCTGTGTGTCAGCAGGTGACAGAAACACTGATTTTGAAAACTTACTCAACTTCTGTCCCGATTTACTCTTCAGCGTTATCTTCTTCTGCGCAACGCCGAGTGAGAATACCTGAAATCCCCCGGAGTCAGTCATCGTCGGTTTACCCCTCGAAGCTCGAGCGAAGCGAGAAGCGAAGTGGGGCCCGTCTTCCCACCCCATGAATTTAGCCACTCCTCCCATCTTCTCTACAACTTCGATCCCGGGACGCAGATTGAGGTGGTAGGTATTGGAAAGCACAATTTGCGCGCCAATAGCCTTGAGATCTTGTGAAGAAAGTGTCTTAACGGTAGCCTGCGTACCAACGGGGTTAAAATGAGGTGTCAGAATATCCCCATGAGGTGTTTTTAGAATTCCAGCCCGCGCCTTGGATTGTTTATCTCTCTGAGAAATACTAAATTTGAACACGATGCATTATAGCAAGTACGTAGGCGTATTAGAGGAAGACAAGGAAAAACTAGCTAGCTGGTACCAGTACTCCTGGCATCGAAGACCCAGGTTTTGTTTGCCTTATGCCTTCCTTCAGAACGACCACCCAAACGCGGAGACTGATACTGCGGATCCAGATTCGAGCTGACGTGCAAGTAGCCATTCGGAGCGAAGTACGCACCCATCGTTCTACCTCCATCCGAAGACCCAGGTAAACGAGACGACGTCGATCCTTTGTCAAATAAACGACCGGTTAAAAGTTTACTAATTTGAGAGCCAACAATATAGGTAGCCACACGTTGACCTTCTCTTCCGTCAGCAGCAATAGCATCTCTAAGCTGTTGTTCTGTATACCCACGATCTGTCCGATAAGGCGCATCAACGGTCATCTCAACATCAATACAACCTCCGCCTGTATGTTCATTTACCACGGTTGTATCTTCACCAACGCTCCAACTGTTCATCTTAGGAAATACTCTTCCAAGTAATATCAGGCCTTCTCTCGTATACACCTCATCAGGTACAAGAAGCACTCCTCTTCCTTCAGTTCTTAAGGATTCGAGCTCTTCTGAGCTGCGATCACAGGCTGGGACATCAAAACTATGGCCAATTGATTCTCCCCACACGCTCCACACAGTCTGGAATGTTCTATCGATTAATTCAGGTGTATGAGGACTTGTTTTATATTCTTGGATGGCCTGAGAAAGACGATCTGCTGGAGGCAGTCCTTGCCCTTCTAATGCATTGGCCTGTGTATTCATGGGTGCTTTACCAGCGGCCCATTTAGCGCCTCGTTCTCTGCCAAAGCTTTGTGACATAAATCAGCTTATATCATACTATAAGGCTTAATGTCAAATTTAAAAAACCAAAGGATCAATAAATCAAAGAGTTAAGAATTTAAGAAGAAAATAAGCGTTACAAGTTTTACTTGCCAAAAGAGAAAACGAGCTGAACCTCAGGATCCCACCAGCTGTCAGGACCAGCCCAATCGCAGTCCAACCAAGTACCGTCCTCATTCCGTCCCAGCCAGAAGCCAAGCGGATCGCCGTTAGAGTCGGTAATTTGCTTCATTGCAATCCAGTACCAGTCATTCATGTCTTGATCAGTATCCTGAAGCCTTTGATGTGGTCCAACTTCAGCCGGACAAAGATCTAGACCCAGCTCACCTGCGCGTGTATATATCTGAGCAGTCGTAGGAGTTATTCCTTCACCAAAACCCAAAGCGGCAACTGGCATTTTTGCTAGCCTGATAGTTTGAGGATCTTTTAATGTCTTAAAGTCTCTTTTATTCATTATGTCGTGAGACCAACTTGAAACTTGAAAATTACCTTGACTTAATGCTTGTTGCAACTGATCCTTATCTTTTCCTCCAATAGTTAAATCATAAACCTGCACTTCTCCTTCTGGGGTAAAAATACGCTCTACGCCCTCCAGTCTTTCAAAGATTCTAATAATTTTTCCTTCTGAATCATGGTGCAGTAGAGAACCACTATAGACCTTAGTGTCTTGAGTAATACTATCTGGGTGGCTTGCAATCTGATCTAGAGTGTATCCAAGAGATTTTAGTATCTCGTCCTGAGGGTTTCTAGGTGATGTGTCTTGAGGAGTAGGTTGTATCTGAGGGAGCACTACCACGGGAACGGCGAAAACACTGCGATTGTCACTGTCGCGATACCAGTCATTGACATTGCGCTGATTGTCAGGACCACGGCGACCAACATCGGCAACGAAACCAAGAAAGGTTGGTACGTCTGTGCGAGCGAAGTAATTTGGAAAGAGAGGTTGTCCTTCTCTCGCATCCATATATGCGTCTTCCAACTGTGAATACGTTGAGGGATCTACCATGCGCATACTAACAAGGGATCTTACATCCTCTGGTAGTAGCTCTTTCCATTCATCTTCTGCATCCTGAATCTTCGCTATCTGATCGTCAGTAGACAAATAATTACTGCCTTCAATTCTCACGCTTGCTGGATTAATGGCAACTTCCATTTCTGGAGGAACTATAGCCCGCATTGCTCTTGAATCATTGACATGGCCCAGTCGTCCTGGTTTTCCTTCTTGTTCACGTTGGCTGTCTTCTGCAATAAGATCCTCAATTGATACTGGTCGTATAGCAGCAACAAACCTATAGCCTGTTGCTTCCACTGCTTCGCGAGTTTTCAGATAGACCTCTTCATTAACTGTTGGAATGTCAATTGCAAACTCTATTGGTTCAAGACCACGTGGCTGTGAAGTTTCAGGAGCAGTTTTCCCTTTAGGTCGAGGAAATGGGAAATCTTGATCGACATCTCTACGTAGTTTATCAAGCTCTGCTGCCATAATTCGAGCATTTTATCTTAACTATGGGGCTTTCGTCAAATTTTACTTGGTAGTTAGACAAAAACGGATTCTTTGATGTATTTAGGGAGGGCTTTTGATTGCTTCTTGAGGAAATTTAATATAGACTGGTCTACCGTCTCTTGTAAAATGGATAATTACATCACCCGTTTGGTCAGCATAATCAAATGCCTCATCAGAAAGCCAGATGTTTAAAATGTCATCTTCTTTCTCATAGGTAAACCGATACTCCTGCTTGTTCATACTATTGTCTAGATTACCACTTCGGCTCACAACTTAAGAACTTCCTCATTAAAAAGCTGGCCCCTTTCTTTGTAATTCTTAAACATATCAAAGCTGGCACATGCTGGGGAGAGGAGCACCACATCGCCTGGCTTGGCTATCTTCGCAGCTGCCTGCACCACCGTCTTCATATCCTTCGCCCCTTCTACAATAAATACTTTTGATTTTTGACTTTTGATTTTTGACTTAATTTTCGGCCATTCCGCACCAATGCCGATAATCCCTCTGATATTTTTCGAACCGGCAATGACTTTTCCAAGCTCGGAAAAGTCGCTCTTTTTACTCGCGCCACCTAAAATCACTACTTCAGGATCGGTAAACGCTGCAATTGCCGCAATTGCCGTCTCGGGTGTTGTTGAGAAAGAATCATCGAAGTACCGAACATTATTGACTTCACGGACAAGCTGCAGCCTATGCTCAAGGCCGCTAAACGTCCGAAGAACCGAGGCAATATCCGATTTCGTAGCGCCTGAGAGAGTCGCAGCCATCGCCGCCGCACAGACATTTTCTAAATTATGCTTGCCCAAAAGCGCAATATCTTTGGTCGCAATAATTTTCCATTCACTCCCCTCCATCCGGATCCAGACTGCATCGTCTTTGACAAAACATCCCTTTCCTGTGCTCGGGCGTTCCCGGCTCACCTGAAAGACCGAGGCATCGGTATAGATATCTGACTCGTGTGAGGCAAGGTAGTCTCTGTTGATAACGGCAAAATCTGAGGCATTCTGGAAACGAAGCAGATTCCTTTTTGCTGCAACATATTCAGCAATATCCGCGTGGTACTCCAAGTGATCGCTGGTAACCATCAGTAAAACAGCAATATGGGGGCTTCTGGTCAGATCCTGAAGCTGAAAACTCGAGAGCTCCAAAACGACCACTGAATCTTTGGTCAGTTTGTCCAAAAAATCAAATGGCGGAATGCCGATATTCCCCCCTAAATAGACAGCAAATCCGGCCTGCTTGAGCATTTCGTAGATAAGAGCAGCTGTGGTCCCTTTGCCTTTGGTTCCTGTCACACCGATAATCTTTGCAGGGCAAAGATCAAAAAAAAGTTTCGTTTGGGACGTAACCTCCACTCCTTTCTTGATCGCATCTTGAATTTCGCTCTGCAGAAATTTTATTCCCGGGCTCCGAACGAGCATGGCGTACGTGGTAAGCGAGGCTAAATAGCTATCACCCAGCACGAGTTTTACCCCAAGCTCCTTGGCCTTTCGCAGTAATTCAGGCTCGATCTCTTCCTCTTTCTTTGCATCCAAAATCGTCACCTGTGCCCCGTGCTTGAGCAAAAACTGCGCGCTTGCAAGTCCTTCAATACCCAGCCCTAAAATACCTATCTTTTTATTGTTGAAATCCATATAGTGAGAGTATTATACAGCACCAAACGAGATCGGGAAGAAAAGACAGGAAATTCTTAATTCTAGATTCTTACTTCTGCATTCTTGTGTGTACCAGGGGTGGGGCTCGAACCCACAACCGCCACGTTATGAATGTGGTGCTCCACCATTGAGCTACCCTGGCTCGTCGAATCTCGACTTCACCGTCTCATCCTCATATGCATTCGGATTTCACTTTCCAGTCGGATTCTCCTCTTCAAAATCCTTCGGATTTTGATTGCAGCGGAGAAAAGTATAACAGGTTGACCACGCTCAAATCAAATGCTATACTAACTCCTACGCGCGGGGTAGTGTACAGTGCACGTG
>JACQKR010000010.1 GCA_016204425.1 Candidatus Levyibacteriota bacterium | reverse complement strand
TCATAGAGGTATAGAGAAGTTAAAAGTTCAAAGTGAAAAATTAAAAATTAAGGCACTTTATTTATAAAATTTATCGCGAAGCGATTCACTCACTTTTAACTTTTAGTTTTAAATTTTTAACTACGTTCCATTTGTGCTATGATCGTTAAACGCCTATAATAATTCTATGCGAGTCAGAAAAAAAGCATCTTCAAGGCGCCGCAGAGGGTTTAAAGTAAAGCTCAGGAAAAATACGATATATACCCTTTTTGGGCTCGGGTTCATTTTCATTTCCGCCCTCCTTATGCTTTCGTATACGAGGAGCGGTGAGTCGCTCATTTTGCTGAATGATATGCTTGATTCCCGGTTCGGTTGGACCAGCTTCTTTATGCCCTTTGCTCTGTTATTTTTTGGATTTTTCTTTCTACATTTGAAGATGTATCTTTCCAGAGCAAATGTTGCGATCGGATTTTTCCTTTTCTTTATTTCTCTTCTTGGGTTGACAAAAAGCGGTACTGTTGGACAGAGTATCTTTCAAATTCTTGAAGAGATATTGACGACAGCCGGTGCGGATCTCGTGTTTATCGCAGGGTTGATTGTTGGGAATATCGTATTTTTTGATACGTCAATTGATGAATTAATTCAGGCAATTGCGGTTATTGGCCGCAATATGTATCGACTTTTTCCGACTAAACTTTTCTGGTCAAAGAAAAGAGATGGTGAAGCATCGGCAATGCTCGATCGGAATAAACCGATAACGATAAAAGGTGGACAAAAAGAATTGACAACTGCGCTTGCGCATAATAGAGATCAACACGGCTTAATTGTCAACAAAAAAGATCCGGTGCTTCTTTCCGACAAGTTAGTCAGCAATGCGCTGTCGGGGAGAGGTATTTGGGAATATCCGCCATTATCACTCCTTTCAGAAGCTCCCGGACAGAAAGCAGACCGTGGAGATATCAATAAAATAGCATCCGTTATAGAAAAGACATTGCAGAGTTTTGGTGTTGAAGCCCGGGTTGCAGAAGTGAACTTAGGCCCTGCGGTAACGCAGTATGCTTTGGAAATAGCTCTTGGAACAAAGGTATCGAAAATTACGTCCCTTGCAAATGATTTAGCGCTTGCTACTGAGGCCCCGACCGGGCAAATTCGTATTGAAGCGCCGATTCCTGGGCGAAATCTTGTCGGTATTGAGATCCCGAACAGGTCTCTTGAGATCGTGACTCTGAAAACGATGCTTGCGTCTGAGGTGATGCAAAAAAGTAAGTCAAAACTGACTGTCTCTCTGGGGCTTGACGTATCCGGATCACCTGTTGTTGTAAATATTGCAAAAATGCCGCACGTACTCGTTGCCGGAACGACTGGATCCGGAAAATCTGTTTTAATAAATGCGTTTATCTGCTCATTACTTTTTAGGGTATCTCCTGCAGAAGTAAAATTAATTCTCATTGATCCAAAAAGAGTTGAATTTACTTCGTTTAATGGTATTCCCCATCTCTTGACTCCTGTTATTGTCGAGTCAGAAAAAATCCTCTCTGCTTTAAAATGGGCGATGGGAGAGATGGATAGACGGTATAAGTTATTTGCAGAGCGGGGGGTAAGGAACATTGAGGGATACAATGAATTATCCGGTTTTCAGGCACTACCATACATCGTTATTATCGTTGATGAGCTTGCCGATCTGATGATGTTTGCACCGGTTGAGGTTGAGGATGCTATTGCAAGAATCGCTCAGATGGCCCGGGCAACAGGGATCCATCTTGTTATTGCCACACAGCGGCCATCAGTCAATGTTATTACCGGTCTTATTAAGGCGAATATTCCCTGTCGTATCGCTTTCAATGTTTCATCGATGATCGACTCCCGTGTTATTATTGACGGTCCGGGTGCCGAGAAGCTCCTTGGAAGAGGCGATATGCTGTATATTCCTCCTGAGCAAGCAAAGCCAACACGTATTCAAGGAGCCTTCGTTTCTGAAAAAGAAGTAAAAAAACTGGTTGAGTTTCTGAAAGCAAAGAATATCCCTATTGAATATACAGAAGAAATTGTTAATCAGCCTTTGATACTCAAGAAAGCAGGCACGGGTCCTGCGGTCGGAGGAGATGGGAGAGATCCTCTCTTTGAGGATGTGGTACGGCTTGTCTGCCAATTTGATACTGCCTCGGCATCATTCCTGCAACGGAAGATGTCTATTGGTTACTCCCGTGCCGCCCGAATTCTTGATCAGCTTGAAGAATCCGGTATTGTCGGGCATGCAGAGGGTTCAAAGCCTCGTGAAGTAATTGTTCGGAATGCTGATGAATTTTTGACAAATCTTCAACAATCACAGAATTAAAATTCGAAACCCGAAACGAATCCAAATGACAAAAATACAAATGTTCACAATGTTTTAGCTATTAAATAATTTATATTTTGAACATTGTTTCGTATTTCGTGCTTTGGTATTCGGATTTCGAGATTATGATTAGAGCAGGACAACGATTACGTGAAGAGCGTCTTTTAAAGGGTCTAAGCCTTGAGGATGTATCCTTAGGCACAAAAATTCGCAGTAGTTTTCTCTCTGCAATCGAAAAAGGCGAATACAATAAGCTCCCTTCCAGTGCCTATGCACAAGGCTTTGTAAGAAATTATGCTGAATTTCTCGGCCTTCCGAAAAGAGAGGTGCTTGCTTTATTTCGTCGTGAGTTTGATGAAGAAAAAGTATTTAAAGTATTACCGGAGGGAATGGCCCGTCAAGATGAGTTTTCAAGACTTCCGTTTCGACTGCATAATACATTCATCCTCATTGTGTTTCTCCTTATTTTACTTGCCGGTTTTTTTCTATACCAGTACCGGTATGCGTTCGTAAACCCACCACTTGATGTCACGTCTCCAAAAGAAGGAATAATCTATGGGAAAGAGATTATCGTTTCGGGGAAAACTGATCCGAATGCAACTATTTATGTAAATAATGATCCGGTCACCGTCTCAAAGGATGGGAGCTTTATGAAGCAGATTACTGTTTTTTCCGGGAAAACAGGTATTATTGTTAAAGCAAGAAATCGATTGAATAGAGAGACAATTATTGAGCGAAAAATCACCGTACGACCAAGTTCCTAGCCCTTCCGTAGTCCAGCTTAGCGGGACGAAGGAGGGTTGACACCCATTCTTGTGTAGGATAAGCTAAGAGGTATGGTAGATACTGTCCAGATTATTTTGCTTCTCGTTATTGTCGCTTTGACCGTGTTACTCGTGCTTCTTGGCATTCAAGTCTTCTTTATTCTCAAAGAATTTCGCAATACGATATCCAAAGCAAACAAAGTTCTTGATGATACCGGGTTGATTGCCCAGAGCGTTTCACGACCTCTCGCTTCTTTCTCTTCAATTGCAACCGGTCTGAAGGCAGGATCGATATTGACCATTATTAAATTTGCAAAGAATATGCTCAGCAAAGATGAGGATGAGGAGAAGAAATCTTCGAAATAACGTATGGAGCGACGAGAGGAACATTCGAATAATTGGGCCAGCGGTTTTCTGATCGGTGTGGTTGTCGGCATCGGACTTGCGCTTCTTTTTACGACAAAAAAGGGGAGAAAGGTTTTAAAAGTTCTGACCGATGAAGGCTTTTCCCGTTTCTCCAAATGGGAAGATGTGATGAATAATCTTCCTGAGGATGATGATGAGCCCGTTGAAGCAGCAGCAGGAAATGAAGAGTCCTTACCTACTGAGACACCGAAAGAAGAAAAAGAAACTCCCAAACCTCAAGCCAATGGAAACGGGCATGCTGCAATAAAGAGGATCTCAACACATAGCCGCCGTCTCTTCAAAGGGATATCCCGAAAAAGCTAAGATCTATAATCCGTATTTTTTGATATTTGCATTGTGCTCTTCATTTGTTCTTGCATATCTATTGATTCCTGACTTATCGGTTATGTAAAAAAGATAATCTGTGTCTGCCGGATTCGCTGCAGCTTGGAGGGCATTCATTCCGGGGTTACAAATAGGTCCGGGAGGAAGACCGGGATTATCATACGTATTGTAAAGTGAGTTAATGTTCAGGTCTTGGAGTGTTAGATTCTTTTTCCACCATGTTTTTTCTTGCGAACTGTAGCCAAGAGCATATTGGATGGTTGCATCAATATCCAGTGCCATGCCTCTTTGCAGCCTATTCTGCATAACAGATGAGACAAGGGGTCTATCGACATCATGACGGGCTTCCCTCTCTATCATTGACGCAAGGATAACAATCTCCTCCGGTGTAAGACTCGTGTGATTCTCAATTTTTGAAAAACGTTCATCGAACGTATTTCGAAGGAGTGATATTACCTGATCGGCTGTTGCATCTTTTGGAATAAGGTATGTATCCGGGAAGAGATGGCCTTCATAGGCTACCAATTCATCGCGCCATGTTTCATCATACGTCGGGAGTTTGCTTTTTAAAATATCAGCGATTTCCTCAGAACGTTTCCCCTCCGGAATGGTTACCCAAATATCAAGCGTTCCCGTCGTAAGGCTTTTGGCGATTTCCTCAGCCGACATGGATGGTGAGAGCCTGAAGTCTCCCGCCTGGATTTTTTTATCAATTCCTAATTGTTTGACGAGGAGGAAAAAAACGACGTCATCCCGTATCAGTTTTTGTTCTTTTAAGTCATTTGAAATAGCCCGTATACCACTTCCCTGCGGAACGACAAAAAGGATATATGATTTGTCGTTTGCATTCACAGGAGCCGTGCCATTATTCCACCATGCTAGCATGATCAGGATAGCAAGGCCGATGAGGACAATGGCAACAATAAATCTCTTCATAGTATCAATAGTAAAGAAAAACCGGAAAATTTACGATCGACTGTTTCGCTTCTTTGAGGTTGTATTCAGACTGAGTATAGAGCGTATACAATGTATCTCCTTTTATCACTTTTTCACCTATTTTTTTATCTAAATAGATCCCGGCTTTTTTCTGTTTTGGTGCGCCTAAAATTTTCGCAAGTACCGTCGCGTTCTTACTGTGAATTTTTCTAACAACACCATCTTTTTTTGCAATGATACCATAGTGAAATCGTCCGGGTCGCAGATCTTCACTATCGATATTCGGATTGCCGCCTTGCGCCTTGATGATCTCTCGCATTTTAGCAAAAGCAAGTCCTGATTCCAAGATGTCTGTTGCCCATCCAATGCAGTTGCCATACCGTTTTTTAACTGTCTCCTGGAGCTTCTTGTTTGAGTCTGCAAGGCATATTTCAAGCAAGTTTCCGGCAAGATTAAGGCTTCGTATCTCAAGATCTGCCGGACGGTTTGGTTTCTGCTGAAGAACACGGATTGCTTCGCGAGTCTCAAGGATTGGGCCTATTCCTCTTCCCGCAGGCTGGTCGGTCTTGTGGATAAGACAGCGGATTTTTACTTTAAATCGTTTTGCGAGGTATTCGAATTTTTCTTTCAATAACTCAGCATCTTTTAAGGTATGTACTTTTACCGTCTCTCCATACGGCACATCAACAACGACGTGGTTTGATCCAAATGCGATTTTTTTTGCCATAATCGATACAAGTATCTTGTCATAGCTTTCAAACAGAAGAGGCTCCTCAACTTTTATGAGGATATCATCGGCCGGCGCGATATTGAAGCTTCCGCCCCAGACAATGCACCCGTTTGTTTTTCGAACGATTTCATAGATTTTATCCTTGGAGAAATCAACAGGAGAAAGGACTTCCATATCATCTGCAGTGCCACCGGGCGTTGTAATGGCTCGGCTTGAGCTTTTTGGTATGGTAAATCCTGCTGCCGCAATAATCGGAACGACAATAAGCGTCGTTCGGGTCCCGGGTAAGCCGCCAATAGAATGCTTGTCAGCAACAATCCCTTTGAAGTGAAGTTTCTCGCCGGTTTCTACCATCGCTTTTGTGAGGTAGTAGAGTTCGTGATTGGAAAAGCCTTTTGAATATCCGGACGCTGCAAAATAGGTGGTGATCACATCCCCCAACCGTTTATTGGATAGCTCATCCATGATTGAGTAAATTTCATCATAGTTCAAGTCTTTTCCAACAAGCTTTTTTCGAATTGCATCGAGTGCTGCTGCTTGATTCTTCATCTACATTTTTCCTTTCAATTGCTGCATGCCGAACTTAATAAAATTTTTAACAAGCATCAGGAGAAAAAAGGCAATTGCATTTATTACCCGGTAAATCGTCGGCCAGATCTCTTTTAAAAGAATGATAAATTTGTTTGGCTGTTGCATGAGCTATAACGTTTCAAGGCGTGCCTCAATAATTAACCGCATCCAAATCGTCCCCGGTGGGGTACAGGTGATAATGGTTAGATAGCTGTCATCGTAATTTTGCGCGAGGACTGATGTGTCATCAGGTTTTACTACCCGTATTCTGAAGATCCTATAAACATAGGATATTCCATCAACATTGACATGCATAGTGTCACCAACTTTGAGGCTATGAATATTTGCAAAAATCGTCTTGTAGTCTTTAGGATTATAGAGTTGGGGTAAGGTTGAATGGCCGAAAATGACTGCGTTTCCTTTTTCAGGCGGGAGTGCTGTTCCACCGAAGTGGACAAGATGCTTCGAGAGATCATAGTCTGTTGTTGAGACGTACGCATTGGCAATATTTATTTTTGGAATAGTAATTGTGTATGAGGAGATTTTTTTATTAATTTTTTTTTCCTGATAGGTCGGAAACCAGTTAGATGCATTGGTATAGTCAATTCCTTGCAACGACTGTGCTGATGCTTGCAATAAGCCTTGTATGATATTTTTCGTTAAAACTTTTGTATATGGTATAGGAGTTGTGATTCCTGATGAGGCTTGTGCACTTTTAAAATACAGCTCCCACGAGAGCAACGGGAAAAACAGGTAGAGCATGCTGAGAAATCCGGTTATCGCGAGAAGAAGTCCTGCAAAACGGACTATCTTTCTTTTGATCTTTCTATCTTTTTTGTAAACAATTTTATTCATTGGTTTTGACAGTCAAGGAAATGTTCTCGCTCATGCGAGGTAAGAGTTTTGGAAGAAATGGAATGGGAGGAGAGAGGGTCGCCTCGGTTCCGACAACTTGCGGTAATTTCGTAATAATCTCATCGGCCTCATCAAATGATTTACCTGCGAGTTCTTTCGCAAGCACAGCCTCATCGATTTTCGGCAGGAGGTTTGTTTTCATCGTAAGACGCGCCGATAGTTCCGTATCGCTTTTCTTCTTCAAATTTTTGAGAGTATTTTCAATTCCTTCATCGGAAATCGTGAGATCCTCAGAAAATTTACTTTTCACTTTGGACTTAGCGAATTCGCTAATGTCGTCATTGGTATATGTTAATCCTTCAAAAGTGACGGTTGCTTTCAGAGAAAGCGTTTTTGCTTCATCTCCAAGATCTTTGTTATAGTCTTTTTTTGTCAGTGTTATCTTGGTAAAGATTGGCAGGAAGGATTCGTCTGTGCCGATTTTTTTGGCAATTTCTTCTTTCGCTTTTTTCTCTAAACTATCGGGCAATTCTTCAGCAAGTTTTTCTATATCTTTTTTTGCGACAACGACGATTTCTTTTTTCGTCCCGCCTGAGAATGCGCTGTCATTTTTTGCTGCGACTGAAGAATTGCCACTAACAGAGAATTTTGTCCCTGAAGGAAGGTTGTAGTCAGATCCGATTGCTTTTGCTGTTACTCCAGCTTGTGTTGTGCCGGGCTTCGTCCCGCTGAAAATATCTCCGGATGCAGACGCAATCGTGACATCCTTATCCAGAACATATTCAAGACCGTTTGATGCGGTGATAGCAGTTCCCTCTGAAAGTTGTATCTTACTGTCATTGCTGTTATAGAGCGTTACGGTGCCTTTCGCTTTTGTCCCTGTTTCTTTCTTTCCGGTTGTTTTTGTTTCTGCATTGCCGTCAAGAGAAACACTCACATTTTTTGCTGCGATGATCCCTTCTGAAAAATCTTTTGATGCTTTTGCTGAGAAGATGACTTCTTCATTTTGATCAATAGATTTTGGATCAACAAATATCGTTACCGTGGCTTTTAATTTATAGACATATAAGAGAAACATGCCGATGATAAGAAGCAAGATAACAGGAAGGACAACAACTGCTTTTCCTCCCCGCGGAATAAAAGGTATGCTTGGGAGTCTGATTGATCTGGTTATTCCTTTCATACTTTCTATGAAACCTGTAAGAACACCCGTTCGTTTTGTGCCTTCTTGTTCTTCTTCATGGGGAGTGAAATTATCTGCATATGCGGTCTCCGGAATAGGATTTTCATCGTCCTCACGCTGCGTTGCTTCTTTCTCAATCTCTTCATGGTGTGATGCATGGCGTTGCGGGTCATTAATAACATAGCGTCGCTGCTCTGCAAGAGTAGCATCTTCCGGTTCCTCTTCCTTTTTTTCCGGTTTTTCTTGCTCAGGTTGTACAGCTTTTTTTTCCTCCTCTATCGTCGTAATATCTTTGTCCATGACAAAACCGAAATTATCCCCGCTTACCGGTGGGGCATCAGGAATTGCTTCCGGCTTTTCGACGGTATCACTTTCTTCCTCACCCCTTTTTTCTTTTGGCTCATCTTTCTTTTTTGCGCTGTGGCCTTCTTCTTTTCCTGTAAATGTTTGTATTTTTTCAACCGTTTCTCCTAAGACTTCAAACCCCATTTGTGATGCCGCACCGAAGACAACTGCTTTTGCGTCAAATCCTGACGGGAGAATCGATATTTGCGGCACATGAAGGAAGGGCAAGCTTTTACTCCACTGGTGAGCGATAAATGTTTGTGCGTGTTCCTCATCGCGATCTCCGTCAAAAATAATAATTCGTGAAGGGAGGACATCTCCTGCAGTAATATACTTGAGCACGGTATCGACGGTTTGCGGAACAGACTCACCTACCGGTTCATGTTTGGTCTCCACGATCCGTCCTGCCCGAACAACTGAGACTGCAATATTTTTCTGACCGATCTCAACGATGATGGCCGAGACAGGAGCTCCTTCTTCTTCCTGGAGATGATGGATGATCGCCTCGGTGATAACAAGAAAACCGATTGGTGATAGATCGAGTGCCTCACAGACCTTTTTCAGTTTCAGGAGATAATCCTTTTTGATCTTCTTCTCTTCCACCCAATTCTCTTTTACCCCAAAGACGGTTTTATGTGTTTTGACATCCGGGGGGAGGCGTTCTTCGGCTTTACCGATCGTCTTATCCAGTGTCTCAAGCCATTCCTGTTCTGTTGCATTCTCAATAGAGGTTGAAAAATATTCTTCATGACGGGAGAAGACTTTTATTTTGTCGTTGATCTGTTCAATGATGACAGCAGTTGCCTTCTCGTCACGCAGCAACAGCGCGAGAAAGTATTCAGGTTTATCTTTTTTTGCAAAAAGGGATGAAATAGGCAGTTTCATAAAAGTTCAAAATTCAAAATGCAAAAGTCAAAAATACAGTTAAAAATTCAAAATTAGTAAGCTTTTTACTTTTGATTTGTAGTTTTGAGTTATTATTGCTGCTCAATTACCTTGAACAATAGCATATATCCTTTTTTGATTTTTACCGAGATTCTCCTGTCTTATTATCTTAACTGATTTTAGAACGCCTGTAAAATCAACGTGCGGACCGCCGCAAAATTCTATGGAATATGCATCTTCCTTTTTCAATCCTGAGCTTGTCGAAGGACCGATAAAATAGATTTTTGACTTATCCCCATAGGTATCCATAAATAATCCTATTGCGCCCATTTTGTGCGCTTCTTTTGTGTCTATGAGCTCAAAATGTACCGGGAGGTTTGCTTTAATTTTCTGATTCACGATGTCCTCAACTTGTTTTATCTGCACATCGGTAAGCCGTTTATCGTAATTAAAGTCAAAGCGAACACGCTCTGTTGTGATATTGGATCCTGTCTGGTGGACTTGTTTGCCCAGGACATCCCGGAGCGCTTGATGGAGAAGATGCGTTGCCGTATGCCCCATGATCGTCCGTTCAGAATGATCTGCCAGCCCGCCCCGAAATTTTTTATCTGCACCTGCTTTAGAAATTTTTTGATGCTCTTCCATTTTTTGAGCGAAAGCTTGCTTATCAAAGCTATATCCTAAGCTCTCAATTTGGGCAGGAGAAAGTCCCTGTGTTGTGTAGAGCGTAAAAGCATCTTCAGCTGAAATCTCTTTCACGCCCATAAGTTCATCGCCAGTTTTTTTATACTTTGTATCTATAAACTTTTTCGCTCTAGAAACAGTAATTTTATATGTGTTCGCCTCTTCAAGAATTGTGTTTTTAATCTTTTCATAATTTTTGACCAACTCAGGATCGGTATTTTTGTACTGCTCTACAATTGCTTCAAAAATTCTATAAGTTGGGAGGATGTTTTCTCCATGTAGTTTCATAATATTGTCATAACTTCTACGGATAAGCCTTCTGAGGATATATCCCTGTTCAGTCTTCGAAGGCTCAACTCCTGCGTTAATGATGAAGACCGCTGCAACGAGGTGATCAGCAATTATACGCATGGCGTTTGTGCTTTTCCCGTATGGAGAAGAGGTGATTTCTTCAATTTTTTTTATTATTGGCGAGAAGAGGCTTGTCTGAAAGACGTCTTGTTGGTGTTCTGTCACAAGAAGAAATCTTTCTAAGCCACCCCCAAAATCAACATTACGTTTGGGTAATTCTTTAAAACTTCCGTCGGGTTGTTTTTGGTATTGCATGAAAACAGAGTTGGCAATTTCAATATATCTTCCACAATCGCAATTCACGTGACATGAATCATTCTTCCACGGACTTTTCGTATGTATGCTTTCATCTTCAAAATCATAAAAAACCTCAGAATCTGGACCACCGGGTTCGCCTGTGGGCATTTTTTCAGGGACTCCAGATCGAGACCACCAATTTTTCTCAACGTCATAAGAGAAAATTCGTTCTCCTTCTTTTGCGTCAATTCCTGCCTTACTGAAAACTTCTTTCCATATTTCTATGCTTTCTGTATCTTTTGGAATCTGATTATTTCCTGCAAAAACAGTGACATAAAGTCTTTTTGGATCAAGACCTAAACCTACTTCTTTATCTGTTAGGAATTCGAAGATCCAAGGTAACTGTTCTTTTTTAAAATAGTCTCCCAAACTCCAATTACCCATCATTCTAAAGAATGTTGTATGCCTGTTGTCTCCAACTTCTTCTATATCTTGTGCTCGGAAGCTGTTTTGGATATTAACTAATCTCGTTCCTTGCTGATGCTTCTCACCAAGCAGGTAGGGCACGAGTGGTTGCATACCGGAGCTGGTAAAAAGCGTTGTCGGGTCATTGATCGGCACAAGCGGCGCGTTGGCAATCTGTTTGTGTCCACGTGCTTCAAAAAACGAAATATATTTTTTAACAATATCCGAGGCTGACAGCATACCCATCATTATACCACGAGTGGGGAGTATCGATTGTATTACTAGAGCTTTCTAATCAATTGACTTTACAAAGGGAATCGTATATAAAAGCCTTCATGTTTACTGAGATCCTCTCTAATAGAGATAGGCCTGATGAGGTTTTCGGAGTTATTGAGCGTGAAATAGAAGCGGCAACAGGAGAACAGAGGCAGTTTCTTTTGCAAAGAGCAAAAGCGATCCTTGAGAAAGACGAGGTAAGTCTTGAAGACGCAAATTTACTCACATCAATTCTTATTGATGTCGTCGGCGGGACAAAAATAGAAAAAAGCAATACCACTGATAAATTTTCTAAAGACGCATTTAGTGAGCAGTCAGCGGAGACACGGCAGTTTGTTGATGAACAAACTGGCCATAGAATGAGTTTCTGGTGGGCAATACGGCTTGATAGGGGCAGCAGACAAACAATTGAATTTTCAAATGTGCGAGTTGAAAAAAATGCTATTCAAGAAACGCTGCAATTTGAGACAAAACATGCAGTTGGTGCTTGGGGAATAAGGCAGCCTCTTGAAAAGATTGAACCAGAGGTGGGTATCGCCATACAAGACCCAATAGCGGTACCATCAATATATCAAGTTGCATCATATGTTACGGGCAAGCAAGAGGAAGTGAGGATGGATCCGCACTATAGATATTCCGTTATTCCCTTATCAATGGATCAGCTTAAAGGGTTCTATGCGCGAGTGTTTGACGTTGTCGAAAGGCAACAGGAAAGTTGATTTTTTAGCCTCAAATTGAGGCTAAAATAGTATAGTTGACTTTTCAATAAAAATGGCCTATAATATGTTCAAATTATGATCGAAACACAGGAAAGATCTCCTTCTCATGAGAGTTCATCTGTACAAAATCATCCTGATGCCTTGATTGCTCCAGCCTTAACTCATGAAGTAGCAACAGGTGCTGAGACTGTCGTAACACCTACCCTATCCCATGTTGCCCAAACACGATCAGAGCTAGAAGATCAAGTTGCCAAGCTTCGAACACAAGAAGCACAACTTCGTGATATAGAACGACCGCTTCATCCTGGGTTAATGCAACAAGACATGACATTTCGTCAAAAAGTTTTAAGTATTTTTGGAAATGCATTTGATGTATACGATGCAGACGGTGAACGAAAACTCCACGCCTCACAAGATCGATTTAAATTGAAAGAAAAAATTCACGTCTATCCTAATAAAATGAAACGGGATGAAGAGGAGCTTCTTACGATCAAAGCGCGAGAGCGGCTTGATTTGTGGTCTACTTTCGATGTGTACGATCCCCAGCATAAAGAAGCAGTTGGTGCACTAAAACGCGAATGGCTCAAGTCAGGGCTGCAGGATACCTGGACATTTTTGTCTCCTGAAGGGAAACCAATTGGTCAAATGACAGAATCAAGACCACGAAGAGCAATCATGTCACGTATTTTTGGTATGGTTATTGCTCCACAACGGTATACCGTGTTTGCTCCTGATGGGGAAGAGGTTGCGAAAGTGAAACAATGGCGAAATCCAATCGCTCGGAAATATGATATGAAAGTTCTCCAAGAACATCCAGCAATAGATAGAAGATTGTTAGTTACTGCAGGTATTCTTTTAGCAAGTGTTGAGGCAAATCAACCATCAAGTCCTGCTGAAGGATGGACTGGAAGTATCGTTGATTCAGCAAATAATAGTTAGATTTTAAGTGATATTCAATAATATAAGCTAATTTAACTCTTGACATACGCGTAAAGTATGTGCTATACATAAAGCACTCTGCGATTCTAGTCGAAGATGCAAGGGGGTAACCTCCTGTATCTTTTGTTGTTTCTTCAGAGGATTGTACTGCCCACACTGCTGATGCCGAAGATAAACACAAAAACCGACAACAAGGCTAATACAATTCGACACAATTGGGGAAGAGTATATACTGCTTTACCACAACTGGATTTATTGGCTATTCAAAAAGAATCTTATAAACGCTTTCAAGAGAAAGCGATTGGTGAGATTCTCCAAGAAGTATCCCCGATTGATGATTTTACCGGGAAGAACTGGAGGCTTGAGCTAAAAGATTATCGAATCGGAAAGCCGGCAATTTCCCCAGAGGCAGCATTGGAAAAAGGACAGACATTTGATGCACCACTGTATGTCAGTGTCACCCTCGTCAACCTTAAGACAGAAAAACCGCACAATACAGAAGTTTTCTTAGGCGATATTCCGCAGATGACAACACGTGGAACGTTCGTGATCAATGGTATTGAGCGTGCTGTTGTCAATCAGATTGTTCGATCTCCCGGTGTTTTTTTCACTGTCACCCATGATCCGGCAACAGGAAAGTCACTCTACTCGGCTGAAATTCGACCGGTTCATGGATCATGGCTTGAATTCTCAACGACACGATACGGTACGATAACTGTCAAAATAGACAGACGACGGAAATTTTTGGCAACCACATTTCTCCGGGCGATCGGTGTTTCCGCAAATGACAATATAAAAGAAAAATTTGCAACTGCTGAGGCAGGATCAAACGACTCATTTATTGAAAATACACTGCAAAAAGACGAAACAGGCAGTGAAACAGAAGCAATCATTGAAATCTTCAAGAAAATGCATCCCGGAGAGCCGATTGTCTATGACAAAGTTCGTGAGAATTTCATCAATCTTTTCTTTAACAATCGTCGCTACGATCTTGGAAGTGTTGGACGCTACAAAATCAATAAAAAGCTGAAAGATGTACCGGAATTCAAAACAAGCGAAGAGCATGTGCTGACCGTTGACGATATTATCGGAACGATTAACTATCTTATTCTTCTCCATCAGGGCAAAGGGGATGTTGATGATATCGATAGCCTTGCAAATCGAAGGATTCGAAGTGTCGGAGAGCTCGTCGCGACCAATGCGTTTCGAGTCGGGGTGCTTCGTCTTGAGAGAAGCATTAAAGAGCGTATGAGTCTTATGCAGCAGGATGCACCGGTGACCGTCTCAAACCTCATTAATGCTCGTCCCATTATGGCCTCAATCAACGAATTCTTCAGAACTTCCCAGCTATCCACAATCCTTGACCAGACAAATCCCCTTTCAGAAATTGACAACTTAAACCGTTTGACCGTTATGGGAACGGGTGGAATCTCACGGGAGCGGGCTGCTTTCTCGATTCGTGATATCAATAGTTCTCAATACGGCCGTATCTGTCCAATTCGGAGCCCTGAAGGGCCAAATATCGGTCTTGTGACCTATATGGCACTGTATTCACGGGTCAACGAATTTGGTTTTCTTGAGTCTCCGTATAAGAAAGTTCAAAAAGAAGGAACGGGTAAAAATGCAAAAGTTCGTATTACCGATGATGTTGTCTATTTGGCAGCGGATGATGAGCGGGAAGCGTATATTACCCATGCAAGTCTCAGAGTCGGTGATAATGGCGAAATCCTGGATGAGCGCGTTCCGGGGCGTTTCATGGGAGAGTTTCTTGAGGTCGAGCGTGAGAAAATTGATTATATCGATGTCGCACCACGCCAGGTTGTCGGAGCGTCAGCCTCTCTTATTCCGTTTGTTGCTCATGACGAAGCAAACCGTGCCTTGATGGGAACGCACATGCAATGTCAGGCCGTACCGCTTGTGAAGCCGCAGAGTCCGGATGTAGGAACCGGCATGGAAGCTGTTATTTCTGCAGTTATGAGTAGAGTTGTCTATGCGCCATTTGACGGGAAAGTAACATTTGTTGATGCCAATCAGGTAGCTGTCGAAGGGGCAAAAGGAGAAAAGGCAACATTTGCGATTGAGTCTTTCCGAAGGACATCCCAAGCAACCTCATACACGCAACGTGCGGTTGTAAAGGAGAAACAGTCGGTCAAGAAAGGTGATCTGCTTGTTGATGGTCCTGCATCCAACAATGGAGAACTCGCGCTCGGACAAAATTTGCTCATCGCGTATGCCTCTCTGGACGGCCTTGGGTATGAAGACGCTATCGTGATTTCAGACAGACTCGTCAAGGAGGATGTGCTCTCCAGTATTCATATTGAGAAATATGAAGCCTCAGTTGTTGAGACAAAGCTCGGGCCTGAGGAAACAACACGGGATATTCCAAATGTTGCCGAGGAGGATCTCGCAAATCTTGATGAGAAAGGTATTATTGTCGTCGGATCGGAAGTAGGACCGGGAGACATCCTCGTTGGAAAAATTGCACCAAAAGGCGAGACAGAGCTTACCGCAGAAGAACGCCTTTTACGGGCAATCTTTGGTGAGCAGGCACGTGAAGTACGCGATACGTCGCTACGTATGCCGCATGGCGAGCGTGGAACTGTCATCAGTGTGCAAATTCTTGATCGAAAGCGCGGCGATGAGCTTGAACCGGGAGCGCTCCAAAAAATTATCGTTGAAGTCGCACAATACCGACATGTTGTCGTCGGAGACAAACTTGCAGGCAGACACGGAAATAAAGGAATTATTTCAAAGATTCTCCCCTCAGAAGATATGCCGCATTTGGAAGACGGAACACCTGTCGATATCATCATTTCTCCAATCTCGGTACTTGCTCGTATGAATCTGGGCCAGCTCTTGGAGGCGCATCTTGGCATTGCAGCTCGAAAGCTCCATATGAAAATCGGCGCACCGGTATTTGAAAATATTTCCGAGGAGAAAATAACCGAGCTTCTCAAACAAGCTGGCCTCCCTGTTAATGGGAAGGTCACGCTCATTGACGGCCGGACAGGACTCGCCTACGAGAATAAAGTCGTTGTCGGCATTGAGTACATGATGAAGCTTATCCACATGGTTGAGGATAAGACCCATGCGCGATCGACAGGGCCTTACTCATTGGTTACCCAGCAGCCACTTGGCGGTAAAGCACAAATGGGAGGACAGAGACTTGGAGAAATGGAAGTCTGGGCGCTTGAATCACATAGAGCACGTCATATCCTGCAGGAAATGTTGACGATTAAAGCTGATGATGTTGTCGGACGGGCAAAAGCATTTGAAGCGATTGTCAAAGGCACAGATATTCCGACACCAAAAGTTCCTGAGTCATTCAAGGTGCTTATTAAAGAGTTGCAGTCTCTTGGCTTGAATGTGGTTCCGGTCGGTGCAACAGTATTTAACGAGGTACAAGAAGCAGAAACTGAGGAAGTAAAAGAAGAAGCAAAGGAATTGCAAACGACACTTGAAGGAACAGAAGTTGTTGAGACTCCCCCTGCCGATCAATCAGGAGGAGCTGCATAAACATGAATAACGGTAATAGAAAAAATCTCAAAGATCCAACAATTCTTGATTTCAAATCACTTAAGTTATTGTTGGCAAATAGAGACGATATTATCGGTTGGTCATATGGCGAGGTAACAAAGCCAGAGACTATCAATTACCGAACCCTCAGACCTGAGAAAGACGGGTTGTTTGACGAGCGAATCTTCGGTCCGACGAAGGACTGGGAATGCTACTGTGGAAAGTACAAGAGAATTCGCTATCGAGGTATTATCTGCGACAAATGCGGCGTTGAAGTAACACTTTCTCGTGTCAGACGTGAGCGGATTGGACATATTACTCTCGCAGCACCGCTTGCGCATGTGTGGTTTTTCAAAGGCTCATCTTCACCACTCTCCTTGCTTTTGGATATCCCGCAAAAGAATTTGGAATCGGTCATTTATTTCGCATCCTACCTGGTAACACAGGTGAACGAGGAAAAGAAGAAAGAAGCTGTTGAAATCTTTACCAGCAATATTGAAAAGCGGAAAGAAGTCTTGAAGGTAAAAATGAAAGAAGAAGAGCGAAAGGTCATGGATGAAATGAAGGAGAAAAAACAAGACGCCAAAACGACAATCAAGGGTGAGCAGAAACAGCTTGTTTCAGAAGAGCTTGACTTAAATAAGAGACAGCGAATTGTTCGATTGAACGAGACATATGATGCGGAAATCAAGAAAATTGATGAAATTGCGGATATGCTTCTTCGACTCCTGAAAAACCTGAAAGTATCAAGTGTTCTTTCAGAGGATGAGTATTTTAAGCTGCTCGAATACGAAATTCCAATTTTCTTCACGATAAAGACAGGCTCAGAGGCGCTCCTTGAGCTTGTGAATAGTCTTGATCTCTCCGATCTGATTGCTCAGCTTCGAAAAGAAACAGATAAAACAAGTGGTCAGAAGTATCTCAGAATGGTCAAACGGCTTCGCCTCATTGAAAATATGCGAAAAGCAGGTGTACAGGCTGCTGCCATGGTCCTGACCGTGCTTCCTGTTATCCCGCCTGATCTTCGTCCCATGGTGCAGCTTGCGGGTGGACGCTTTGCGACATCAGACTTAAATGATTTGTACCGCCGGGTTATCAATAGAAATAACCGGTTGAAGCATCTGATAGCCCTTGGTGCACCGGAAATTATTCTTCGCAATGAGAAACGAATGCTACAGGAATCAGTTGACTCGCTCATCGATGCGTCGCAAAGAGGAAATCAGGTCGTCTCAGCACCGCTTCGGTCCTTATCCGATATGCTTCGAGGGAAACAAGGTCGATTCAGGCAGAACCTGCTTGGGAAACGTGTTGATTATTCAGGTCGATCAGTTATCGTTGTCGGACCAGAGCTGAGGCTGACACAGTGCGGATTGCCAAAAGAAATGGCACTCGAGATGTTTAAGCCATTTGTGCTTCGTGAAGTCATCGTCCGTGGCCTTGCGACCAATATCAAATCTGCGAAACGATACATTGAGAAACGGCCACCTGAAGTTTTCGATATCCTTGAGGAGATTACCAAGAATCACCCGGTACTTTTGAACCGTGCGCCAACACTCCATAAACTCGGTATTCAGGCGTTCTTCCCTGTGCTTATTGAAGGATCAGCAATCCAGCTTCATCCTTGTGTCTGCGCAGGCTACAATGCCGACTTTGACGGTGATCAGATGGCAGTGCATATTCCTTTATCAAGCAAAGCACAAGAAGAAGCGATTAATCTCATGATGCCAAGTCACAATCTGCTCAAACCTGCAGACGGAAGCCCGATCACCCTGCCGAATAAAGAAATGGCGCTTGGCATTTTCTTCTTAACATCAATGATTGATGAGAATCAAACACCGGATGAGGAGCTCCAGTATTTCAGTAACCGAAATGATGCGCTTCTTGCATATGATATGCAAAGCGTCAGGCTTCGTGAACCCATCACAGTTCGTGTCCAGGCAAACGGCGACAGTTCGAAAAACGTTATCAAGACGACGATTGGACGACTTATGTTCAATGAGGTTCTCCCTGAAGCATTTTCATATATTAATGAAGCTATTACAGCCTCGGCGATTAAGAAGCTTATCACAAAAGCAATGCGTGAGATCACGTCCCAAGAAGTTGCAGATTTGATTGATCGTATTAAAGATCTCGGATTCTTTGGCGCAACGATTTCAGGAATCAGCGTATCAGTGTTCGATAACGATATCGTTCCTGAAAAAACAGCAATGATTGAGAAGGCAGAGGAAAAGATTACTCTTATTGAGAGCGAATATCAGCGGGGACTGATCACGCTTGATGAGAAGAAACGCCTCTCAAATGATGTGTGGATTAAGGCGACAGAACAGATCGCAAGCCTGACGTGGAATAATTTAAAGCCGACGAATCCAATCCGGGTAAGTATCGACTCAGGAGGCTCTCGAGCAGGTGTCGAGCAGCTCAAGCAGCTCTCTGCAATGAGAGGTCTTATCGTTGATCCTCTTGGTAAAATTGTCGAACTTCCTATTAAATCAAATTTCCGTGAAGGATTGTCTATCTTCGAATATGTCGCATCAGCTCGAGGATCCCGAAAAGGTTTGACCGATTCAGCCTTGAAGACGGCAAACGCAGGGTATCTTACAAGACGACTAGTTGATGTCTCCCATGATGTGATTATCATGAAAGAGGATTGTGGAGCAACAGAAGGCTTGACAATCGTGATATCTGAGCCTGAGCGGACAACGCCGTTTCCGGATAGAATTATTGGCCGGTTCTTAGCAGCGAATGCAGTTTCCAAAACAAAAAAAGTTATTTTGAAAGCAGGACAAGAAATAAATGAGGAGAATATCAATTCTTTGGTTGAAAATGAAGTGACAGACGTTATCGTTCGGTCTGCGATTACCTGCAAGCTCGCATACGGTTTGTGCGCAAACTGCTACGGATGGGATTTTTCAACGAAGAAACGGGTGAATCTTGGCGTACCGGTCGGCGTCATGGCGGCACAAAGTATCGGAGAACCGGGGACACAGCTTACTATGCGTGTTCGCCATTTCGGAGGAGTCATTATGTCTGATGTGACGCAGGGTCTTCCACGTGTTGAGGAATTGTTTGAGATGAGAACACCAAAGAGCCTTTCGCCGATTTCAGAGATTACCGGACGGGTGAAGATCGAGACAACCGATGAAGGCTATCGTATCCAGGTCCGCAATACGAAAATTAAGCCGGTTGAGGTACAGGAGTATTTCGTTCCTCTTGCTGCGACATTGAATGTAAAAGATGGAGACGAAATCATCGCCGGAACACCGTTTGCGCAGGGGTATCTTGATCCAAAAGAGGTCTTGAAAATAGGCGGTTTACTACAGGCACAACGGTATATCATCACCGAGACGCAAAAAGTCTATGAGGCACAGGGAATCGGTATCAATGACAAGCATTTTGAAGTCATTCTTCGCAAGATGTCCGATAAGGTCATTGTCGAGACAGTCGGTGACACAGCTCTTATTCCGGGAGACGCCGTCACCAGAGCACGATTTGAAGAAATTAATGCGGAAATTCTCTCAGAGGGCGGCGAGCCGGCAACCGGGCGACAGGTAATCTTGGGTATTACCAAAGCTGCGCTCTTCTCCGATTCATGGCTCTCAGCGGCATCCTTCCAGGACACAACAAAAGTGCTCACGGAAGCAGCACTTGAAGGACGGGAAGATAAGTTGATTGGACTCAAAGAAAATGTTATTATTGGCCGACTGATTCCCGTTGAAGGAAAATCCTTCGATGAAGCAATATAAGTTGAAAGTTCAAGTGCAAAGTTCAAAATTGCATAAGGAAAAGATATTTTATATAATACTTCCTCTGTAAATTTTTAATTTTTCATTTTTAACTTTTCATTTTATTATTATGCCGACATTATCACAATTAGCCAAACATGGCCGAAAACGAAAGATGAAGAAGACGCGGTCTACAGCAATGCGCCGGCTATTCAACGCAAAAGACCGTATCTATACTGAGAGTAATTCTCCGCAAAAACGGGGAGTTGTTACGTTGGTGAAAACAATGACTCCAAAAAAACCAAATTCAGCCCTCCGGAAAGTCGCTCGTGTAAAGCTCTCCAATAAAGTCGAAGTGACCGCATACATTCAGGGAGTTGGACATTCACTATCAGAGCATGGTATTGTGCTGATTCGTGGTGGCAGGGTAAAAGATTTACCGGGCGTGAAGTATCATATCGTTCGGGGGAAATACGATCTGCTCGGCGTTGACGGACGAAAAACATCACGAAGTAAATACGGTGCAAAACGATCAGGAGGCGGCGGTGGAGGAAAGGCTGCGCCAGCACCCAAAGCTGCTCCAGCAGCAGCCCCGGCTGCGCCCGCAGAATAACCTATGAGACACGCAAAAATCACCAAACGAGAAGTTGAACCGGATAAAATCCACAATAGCATTCTGATTACAAAATTCATCAATAAAATCATGAAGGATGGGAAGAAGACGACTGCTGAGAAGCGGGTCTACGGAATGTTTAAATTGCTTTCCGAGAAAAATGAAAATCCTGTCGAGATATTTGAAAAAGCGCTGCAAAACGTCGGGCCGAAGGTAGAAGTAAAATCCCGCCGGGTCGGTGGTGCGAACTACCAGGTACCACAAGAAGTGAGGCATGAGAGACGCACCACACTCGCCATTCGATGGATTCTTGAGGCGGCAAAGAAGCGATCAAACAAGGAGTACCGAAGTTTTGAAGCAAAGCTCGCAGCAGAGCTCAATGACGCAGCAAACAATGCAGGAGAAGCAATCAGGAAACGAGACGTCGTCCTCAAGCAAGCAGAAGCCAACCGCGCATTCAGCCATTTTAGATGGTAGAGAAAATTTTTAGCACTCTCCTACCTCCGCTAGAGAATTAAATTCTTACACAAATATTAGATTTTTTTGTTATTCTAAG
>JACQKR010000003.1 GCA_016204425.1 Candidatus Levyibacteriota bacterium | reverse complement strand
TGCATGATTCATGCTACAAAAAAAACCTATTATTAAGCACTTTGGTATTATATGTATGCATACTAAAGCGATTTTAGTGCAACGGTTTTCAAGATACTTTGGTATAAAGAAAGCATTTTCTATTGCGATCGGTGCAGCAGTGGTCGCCTTTTTGATCATGTTTTTTAGCAGGTCTCTTGCAATATTTATTGTGGCGGCAGTTATTATGGGTGTGTTCAACGGATTTGTGCAAACATTGATTACAACAATTATTTCTCAGGAAACCGATGCGAAATCTCAAGGAACAATCATGGGATTGAACGCATCGTATATGAGCGTTGGTCAGATTTTAGGTCCGATTGTCGGTGGCGCGATTGCGACAATTTTTATCCCCTTGCCGCTTTTGGCAGGTGCTATCAGCGCGTTTTTCTGCTTACTCCTATCATTCAAAGTACTCAAGCCGGGAGTAAAAAAAGAATCGGCGTTCTGATGTATCAGGGGTGAAGAAGAATTTTTCCGAAAACTTTCTGGTGTTCTATTTTTTCATGTGCCTTCGCAGTTTCATCAAGTGGAAAAACAGCGTCAACAACAGGAGAGATTATTCCTTTTTGTACTTTTTCTATAATTTCTTCCATATTTTTTCTTGATCCACCGTATGACCCGCGTATCGTAATTTCTTTAAAAAACGACGTGCCAATATGTACTTGTCCTGTTTCGGCGCGGGACGTTGAGCAGAATACCATGGTCCCATGTTTGCCTAGCGTCGCAACAGCCTGAGACCAGATAGTTCCCCCAACGATGTCGATGACATACTCAACGCCTGATGGAGCGATCCTTTTTATGTCCAGTACTAAGTTTTTCGTGTTGACGATATGATCGGCTCCGAGTTTTTCTAATTGTGTTTGTTTATCAGGGTGAGATGTTGCTGCGATAGTCATACACTTTTTTTCTTTAAGGAGTTGCAGAACAATCGTACCGACTCCGCCTGTCGCACCGGTGACGAGAACAGTGCTGTTATTTTTTATTCCGGCTCGTTCGAGAAGATGGATGGCTGTTGTTCCGGTGAGAATGGCCGCACAGACATGTTCTTGATGTACATTTTCTAAGACCGGTAGAATATTTTTTTCCGGCACACAAACCAGCTCAGCGTATCCTCCCCATGCAGTTCTTCCTATTGTTCCACCTGTGTCACATATCTGCTCGGAACCTTCTTGACACATCTTGCACCTGCCGCAAAATGTCCAGGGATAGATTGCGACAATTGTCCCCTTTTTGAATTGTTTAGAATCTTGTGCAACAATACCCAGGATTTCGGATCCTAAAACATGCGGAAAAATGGTAGGACCGGGACGTTTTCCTTCTTTAATCAGTACATCAAGATGATTGACACCGCAGTAAAGCATCTTGATAAGCACCTCGTTTTCTTTCGGTGTCGGATTTGCTACCTCCCGATACGTTATTTCTTCATGCTCGCCAATCCCCGAGATTACTGCTGCTTTCATACCATTTTACTATACCACTCCGCCCCGCTAAGCGGGGCTCCGTTAGGTATCGTACGTATATCTTGATTTTAGAGGAGTACATATCACTTTTGGTGTCGTTCCGCTAAAATATACACATGAATGCTATCGATATCCTGCCGGAAGAATTTATTGAACGCATCAACAAAATCATCCCGAAGGACTTGTTTCCTGAAGCGCTTCATTCATTTACTGTTCGGAAGCCATCGACATTTCGAACGAATACACTAAAAATCACAACAGATGCATTGAAGCAGGAGTTGCAAAAAAGAAATATTCCGTTTCAGGAAGTTTCCTGGTACAAGCATGCATTTATCCTGGATATGTATCCGCAAAAACTGTTAAGTGACACTGATCTGTATACCGATGGCAAACTCTACATCCAGAGTTTATCGAGTATGATTCCATCACTTATCATGGACCCCCATCAGAACGAGAAAATACTTGATTTAACAGCCGCTCCGGGAAGTAAGACAACGCAGCTCGCAATGATGCTTCAAAACAGCGGTGAGATCGTTGCAAACGACATAAGCAGGGTTCGTCTCTACAAACTCGAAGCAAATCTTCGTATACAAGGCGTAACAAATACAAAAATTGTTAATATTCCCGGTGAATTCCTGTGGCGGAAATATCCGGAGTATTTTGACAAAGCACTCGTTGATGTTCCATGTACGCTTGAAGGACGATTCTATACGGAGGACCCAAAGTCATATAAAGACTGGACGCCCAAAAAAGTGAAAATACTTGCTGAGAAGCAACGGTACCTTCTCCGTTCTGCAATAAACGCGACAAAACCCGGAGGGCTTATTGTGTACTCTACATGCACACTTGAGCCAGATGAGAATGAAGGAGTTATTGACTGGATACTCAAAAAAGCAAACGGAGCAGTAGTTCTAGAATCAATTGCGCTATCAATAGATGGAATGTATGAAGGAATAAAAGAATGGAATAATAAAATATACGATGAAACAATAACAAAAACGAAGCGGATTTTACCTTCTGTGCAAATGGAGGGTTTTTTTGTCGCAAGCCTTAGAAAAACAACATCTCAATTTATTGGCGAAAGTGAAGATGCCTCGGTATCTCCTTTTTTCCGGAAAAAGAAGCTTAAGAAGAGGCGATAAATGCATTGTTTTCCATACAATCTCCATTGCAGCGTAAAAACAGCAAACAATCGTAAAGACGCCTCTTTTCGTGTATAATGTGCGCCGATGGACATACTACCTCAGCTTTTGCTTGTTTTTGTCCTTGTTCTGCTAAATGGATATTTCGTAGCCTCGGAATTTGCACTCGTTGCAGTCAGGCAAACTCGTATTGAAGAACTAGTGCGGAAAAAAAACCGTGCTGCAATTCTTGTTCAGGGAGCGCTGAAGGATCTTGATAGTTATATTTCTGCAACGCAACTTGGCATTACCATTGCAAGTCTCGCGCTCGGATGGGTTGGAGAGCCTGTCATTGCAACATTTATTCAGCAATATCTTACTTTTCTTCCTGACACATCCGCTTGGTTTTCTTCTCACACAATAGCGTTTATTCTTGCGTTTAGTATTATTACTTTTCTTCATATCGTACTTGGTGAATTAGCGCCAAAAAGTATTGCGTTGCAGCGTTCGGAAGTTGTGTCGCTTATTGTTATTGCGCCCCTGATTGCGTTTGCAAAAGTTTTTCGTCCATTTATCGTCGTACTCAATGGAGCGGGAAATCTCGTCCTCAAGGTTTTTGGAGTTAGTGCGCCGGCCGGCCATCAACTCGTCCATTCAGAAGAGGAAATAAAAATGATTCTCCGTATTAGCGAAGAGCAAGGAGCAATTAAAGAGAAGGAAGCGGAAATGGTCTATAACGTGTTCAAGCTTGGCGATACCCCTGTGAAGCAGATCATGGTCCCCCGCACAGATATCGTTGCATTTAGTGCATCAGCAATTCTTTCCGACATTGTCAAGCAAATTGAAAAAAATCTCCACAGCAGGTTTCCTGTCTACGAGCACTCGATTGATTCCATTATTGGGTTTATCCATGTGAAGGACATATATAAGGAAGCAATGAAGCATGGTGAGAGAAAACGGTTAGCACAAACTGACTTATTGCGTGAAATTATTCATCTACCGGAGACAAAACGTGCCGACGAGGCGCTTCTTGATATGAGACGGCAGCGGACACATCTTGCAGTAGTTAACGACGAATATGGCGGAACAGCAGGAATAATTACGCTTGAGGATATTATAGAAAGTGTTGTTGGTGAGATCCAAGATGAGTTTGAGAAGCCAGTTAAGGAATTTCGGAAGATGCCGGATGGGAGCTACATCGTTGATGGCTTAACATCGGTTGAGAGGGTTCAGCAAAAATTTAACGTTACGATAAAAGGCCAGGCGTATACAACGATTGGTGGGTTGGTATTTGGGTTGCTTGGACGCGAGCCGCACGCCGGAGATGAAGTGCAAATAGGTGATATCGTCTTTACGATTGAAAAAATGGAAAAAAACCGGATAAAATCATTGTTGATTCGGAAGGAAAAACGGAAAAAGAAGCGCTCTTAATTCTGCCTGATGCATTGTTCTTGCATAACCCTTACGTTCTTTTTGTTGAGTTCTTATTTCAAACGTGTATAGTTATTCTGTTTATGAAGGTCGCATCGATAGGAAAAAAAGAAACATACTATAGACCGAAAATAGTTTGTCAGGTGATCATGGATACTTTTGTGGCAAAAACACACAGAGTAAACATGAAAACACTTCGGAGAAATCTCTGGGAAAAACAAGAAAAACATCAACGTATTCTTTCTTGCTGATTCCTTACAGGTTTTTGGATCAGCTCTTAATGTTCAGGTATAAAATGACGATAAACAATTAACAAGAAGGTTTTGTAAGCGCGTTAATTGTTGAGGAGAGGGCCCCGCAGGTCTGCGACCATGCGGGATCCTCTACTACAATAATTTACTTAAAAATCAGGGGAGAGGAGGTGAAGGATATGGCTAAAGGTACAAGTGCACGAGGTTTTGCATCAATGGATGAAGAAAAACAGCGCAGGATTGCGAGTAAAGGTGGAAAAGCTGCGCATGAAAGGGGAACCGCACATGAATGGACTTCCGAAGAGGCGAGAGAGGCAGGAAGGAAAGGTGGAAAAGCAAGACATCTGTCCAGTTAATATGTGTTATGTTCATCAGCATAATGCTCCCTAAAAATATCCGGGTTTCCCCGGATATTTTTAAAAAGTATTCTATCGTTTCTCTTACCCGATTTTCGTACTTTTCCTCACGGATGAGTAAAGAGCATACGATATGATGAAGCGCAGGGTCGATGAAATTAACTATATAAACTGGTTTTGTAGAAGCTCATCTTGATTATTAAGAAGCGATTCTTTTTCAAGCTGTAGAATGTCTCGAACAACCAACAATTTTCCTCGCTTCGTCAAGAGACCCTTTTTTTCAAGATGCTTCATTTCAATTGAAGTTGTTTCCCGGGTAATACCAATCAATGTCGCGATATCTTTATGAGTCAGTGGAACTTGTATGGTAACTTCATTTCCTGAATATTCGCCGAATCGTCGTGCGCACAATAATAAGGTTGCTGCAACTTTCGTATATGCTTTGCTCCAAACAATGTATTCCATGCGCGCGAGCAATCCATCATATCGATCCATGATTCGCGCTGAAAGTTGGAAGAATATTTCATGATTTCGCTTGAGATAATCAACAAATTGGTTTCGGGGCGCTTTATAGAGTTCAAGAGGAGTCATTGCTTCGAGATAATAAATTTTCGGCATGTTATTTAGTCCATATGTCATAGGAAAGAAATCATCAGGCTGGAGAATCGTAAGGGTTAGCTCCTCGCCATCTTCCGAGATGCGATACGTTCGAAGGAATCCATTTTTTACGTAAAAAACATATGGAAATATATCATCTGATCGAAGAATAAGTTCTTTTTTCCAAAAAAATAGATGGTGGTAGTTTTGGAAAAATATCTCAATCTGTTGTCGTATTTGATTGTTCGTTTCCATAGGCTCCCGTAGCATTGTGTTGTCATTGTATTGAGGAGTTATCACAAACTAATAATAAGTTTGTAAGAATACATTAAGAATGCATAGAATATGTACTGCACACGTTGCTATTTTATACATATTTGATAAGATTGGAAGCTGTAACCCATATGGACTCTATTCTTACCAAGATAAATGAAGCGAGCCTGAAGTTCCTCACACCGTTATCTTCAGATGAGATGTACAAAACAATTGTTGAGGAAGGAAGAAAGCTTATTGACGCAGAACACGGGTCTATTTTTTTGGAAGAGCAATCGAAGCTTCACAGGGTATACGCATCATCCCCATTATTTTTTAAAGTACACATTACGAATGATGGCTATGTCTATAAGGCGTTTAAGGACAATACCTCATTTGTCGGAAACGCGGCAACGCTGTTAAAACGATATCCGAGAATAGACAAATTGGGTATCAAGTCAGTCATATTTGTTCCTCTTTCATATAAAAAGGAAACGATTGGCGTTCTGGCAATGTATTCGACAAAAAAAGAGCAATTTAGTAAAAAAGAAATTAATATTTTAAAGCTCTTTGGTTCAATGGCAAGTCTGGCGATTAAAAAAACGCAACTATACGATGAAACAAAACAAGCACTTGATATCCGCGATCGTTTTATATCACTTGCATCTCATGAATTACGGACCCCATTAACATCAATCAACGGCTATATACAATTATTATATAGCCGGTTGACAAAAACTGATACTGTTGAGGCAAAGTGGGTAAAGGAGCTCCAGAGTGAAAGCGTTCGTCTTACTAATCTTGTTAAAGAGCTTCTGGAGATAAATAGGGTAAAAGCAGGGGAATTGCAGTTTACTTTACGGGAATGCAATTTTCGTGAAGTGGTTGAGCGTGCGGTAGAACGGTACACATTTTCATTTCCCGAAAGGAAAATTATTTTAGAAAATAAGCTGACAAATCAACATGAAATGGTTATAGGAGATTTTGATAAGCTTCTTCAGGTTCTCTCATCCGTGCTCAGCAATGCGACGAAATTTTCTCCTCCGAAATCGCCAATCCATGTATCGCTCTCCTACGATGATCCGTCTATTCTTTTGCAGATAAAGGATGCAGGAAAAGGAATAAAAAACGGGGATATCCCACGTATTTTTGAAGGGTTTTATAAAGATTTAGATAATTATCATGAAGGAATGGGAGTTGGGTTATTACTGGCGAAACATATCATTAAGTATCATCAGGGAACAATTCAAGTACGTTCAGTAGTCGGTAAAGGGACAATTGTTGAGATCCAATTGAATGAAGCAGTTATAGAAGCATGAGTCTACTATTCCCGGACGACATAACCAAAGCCTCGTACGGAGTGTAGCAGTTTCTTTTTGACACCGGAATCGATTTTCTTTCGAAGGTAGCCCATATATACATCAACGACGCGAGTCTCAACATCGGTTGAATAAAGCCAAATTCTATTAAGAATCATTTCACGGGTTAAAATTCTTCCTTTGTTGCTCATAAGATATTGCAGCAATTTGAATTCTTGCGGAGTCAGCTGAATACGTTTTCCCGAGCGTGTCACCTCGAGGGTTTTTCCATTCAGCTCAAGATCACCGACGGTGAGAATTCTATCACTCATACCTACTCGTCGAAGTCGTGCCTTTATTCTCGCGAGAAATTCATCTGCAACAAATGGTTTTGTCATATAATCATCAGCACCGATAGATAGGCCTTGTACGATATCATTGATAGAGTCTTTTGCAGTGAGGATGAGTACGGGAAGATCAGGATATTTTTTTCTCACTTCAACGAGAACTGCTTCCCCGGTCATATTTGGTAATCCGAGATCTAGAACGATGAGGTCAGGCTCTGCCTTGCTGATGGCTTCGAGTGCTTCAATACCATCCCCGGCGGATTTAACGGAAAAGCCATTGTCTAAAAGGAGTTCTTTCAGGTACTTCTGTAGCCCTTTGTCATCTTCAACGATAAGGATGGTTTGTACCATGTGTCCGAAATTATAGCAGGATTATTTACTTACTACAATAAAGGTGTATAATTCTGTCGGTTCTCTTACAATATTTTCTTTTTATTCTCATTCTTAAGCATTATGATGAGTTTGGTATGAAAATTGCTCAGATTGCGCCAATTATCGAAAGTGTTCCTCCGGAAAAATACGGAGGTACGGAGCGGGTAATTTCCACACTCACCGAAGAGCTCGTGAAAAGAGGTCACGAAGTCACACTTTTTGCCAGCGGAGATTCAAAAACAAGCGCTCGATTATTGTCCATTTATCATTCTTCACTGCGAAAAGCGAATATAGAAAATATGTATGGTCATAATATTTGGTCATTGCTAAATGTTGGCCTTGCATACCAGCTACAAGATGAGTTTGATATTATTCATGATCACAATAGCCAGAATAATCCTGTCAGTTTACCACTGGCAAATATTGCAAAAGTGCCTGTTGTTATGACGCTCCATGGCGCACTTACGAACGGATACAATAAAGCATTTGAGTTCTACCGAAAACCGTATCTTGTAACTGTGTCAAAAAAGCAGGCGGAGCCCGCCCCAAATTTACATTACATAGGAAATGTATATCACGGTATCAACATGCATTCTTACCCTTTTTATCAGGAAAACGACGGATATCTTCTTTTTGTAGGAAGAGTTCGGGTTGAACATGGTGTTGAAGTAAAGGGGCTCCATCATGCAATCGATATCGCAGAGACCACAAATATGCCACTCATTATTGCTGCAAAAATAGACACAAGCTTTGAAGAGGATGTGCGTTATTTTAATCAGGTTATTAAACCACGACTTTCAAGCAAAATCCGTTGGATAGGAGAAGTCGATGAGACAACAAGGAATACGCTTATGAGCCGTGCATTTTGCACGCTCCATACCATTAATTTTGCAGAGCCATTTGGTCTAACGTTAATTGAAGCAATGGCATGTGGTAGTCCGGTTATCGGGTTTGACAGAGGTTCAATTCCTGAGATTATACAGCATGGAAAAACCGGTTTTGTTGTGAAAAATACGTATGAGGCGATAAATGCATTGAAAAATATCGGTACCATCGATCGGCTCTGCTGCCGTTCCTATGTGAAAGAAAACTTCAGCGCCGAAAAAATGGCAGAAGCATACGAAAAAATTTATTATAAAGTAGCGAAAAAGACTATTTTCAAACGCATCCCCAAGACAATCATGCAATCAAGCACCGCAAATATTCATTCAATCCGAAAAACCATTACAAAAGTATTTGCCGACCTCTAAAGACATATTTCTTCTTCCTTAGTCCATCCCTTCTCTGCGCAATTTTTATCAAATCCTGAGCAAGAACTTCTGTTGTGCTTGACATATCGCAAGTATGTGATACTGTTTTCTTACGGAGTTATTACAGGCCTGCCTTATGGGACATGATGTTTTGCGAAAATCGATTTATCAAACGCTTCTTGGTCTCGCAACTGAAGATGGGATTAATGCGTCGGGGCGGGATGAAGTGTATGGGTGTATTTTTGGCCGGGATAGTGCAATAACGATTCTCAAGATTCTCAAAGTTCTCGCAAAAGAAGATATATCCTCATATCTTGAAGGATACCAGCTGAAAGAAGTGTGCAGAAAAGCACTCATCAAGCTTACTGAGCTGCAAGGGAAAGAGTCAAATCCGGAAAGTGGCGAGGAGCCTGGGAAATTTATCCATGAATATCGAAAGGATAAATACGATCACCTCCTTGCTTTGAACAAGCCTTGGTATGTATACCCGGACGGTATCCTGCGGAATTTTGATTCTCTTGATTCGACACCGCTTGCGCTTATCGCGATATACAGATACTGGGACCTTACCAAAGATAATGATTTCCTTCTTCGAGTGCTTCCGTCTGTTGAGGCAGGATTGAACTGGATTATTACCTATGGCGATATCGATAAAGATAATCTCGTTGAATATGAGCTAAAAACCACCAGAAAATATGGCGGTTTGCCAGTGCAATCATGGACTGATTCTCAGGAGTCACTAGAGCGCTCGGATGGGACAATGCCTGCATATCCAATTGCGCCTGTTGAGGTACAAGGATACACGTGGCTTGCATTAAAACTTTGGGGTGATTTCTATGGTGGAACTCACCATTATGCAAAAACAGATAACTTCTCTCATAAATTACACAAATGGGCAACAGTTATGAGGGAGAATTTTAATTCATTATTCCTCTTTTCAGATAATGGAATTATGTTTCCATCTCAAGCGTTAGACGGATTCAAAAACCAGATACGAACTATAACCGGCAATCCTCTTCTTCTCCTTTGGGCAACCTACCAGAAAGATGCACAACCTGAAACTATTGTAGATACACCAATCATTAAAAATATTGTGCAACGGTCGTTTTCTGAGGACCTTTTTGATTCGGATGCAGGCATACGGACAATGAGCGAACATTCTCCGACGTACAATCCAAGAAAAGATTCTTATCACAATGGGAGTTTTTGGCCGAAGTTAAACGGAATGGCACATGAAGGGTTAGAAAATTGGGGATTTCTCAATGAAGCTGCGAGGCTCAGGAGCGCGACATTAAAACCAATTGAATATTTTGGTACTCCTATTGAACTCTATATAAAGGGTGAGAACGGGGCGTATCATCTTTTTGAAGGACCGAACGGACAGATGAGTTGTAAATTCCAAGCATGGTCTGCTGCTGCAGCACTGGACTTGCTCACCTGAAGAGATAGAGCTCATCAAATCTAAACTAGAGTAATATTCTCGTAAAGTTTTCTTTGCCTTTTTCTGAATTTCTCACTCTTTCAAATCTCTTACATATTTATGCTTGATTTCTTACGTTGAGCTTGACATACTAAAGGTTTTTACATAAACTGGCCAAGCTTATGTTCGAGCGCCTGCCGTTTGCCAAACATTGTAGTAAGCTTTATCTTTATAAATCACCATCCAAAGAACAGAGCATCGTTGCCGGAATCCATAGTAAACGAATATGGTCATATACAACAGCGTTGCTGGCTACCCTCTGTCTTCTTCTTATCTTTTTCATCGAATATAGTCCTGCAGCAAAACTTATATCCCCGATTATTTCACCATTACAAAATTTTCGATCGTGGATAAAAAATAAGTCATCCTATGAAACATTCAGTTTTGCGCCCGGTTGGGCTTCTGAGAGAAAACGTAACAGAATTGATTATAGCGGTTTAGGGGTGCTTGCCTTCTTTGATCTTCCCGTAGATGCAGACGGTACATTTAATCAGGACAACGATGGATATCAAACATTCAAAAGCCGGGAAGCAAAAGACGTATTCAATACAGCTCATGCGAGAGGTGCAAAGGTAACCATGACGATTACCCAAACATACAATGCTGATATAAGAGCATTTTTGGACAGTCCTTCTGCGCAACAAACACTTATGGAAGAAACGATTAGTGAAGTGAAAGAAGCAGAAATTGATGGCGTGACGATTGATTTTGAATATCAGGGTGATGTTGAATCACTCTATAAAGATCTGTTCAGTTCCTTTGTCAAGGATTTTACTGAAAAGATGCATCAAGAAGTTCCAAGCTCCCAAGTCAGTATCGCCTTGGGTACGACGACTTCCACAAATTCCTTATATGACATTTCGCAATTAGCGATAACTGCTGACAAAGTATTTCTTATGAGCTATTCATTTGCAGTTCCGGAAGCGATCGGTACAAAGCTTAGTGCTCCACAACACGGGCATAGCAGCGAAGAATATACTCATGCAATGGAGGAGTATATTAAAGCATATGCCCGATATATTCCTGAAGATAAGCTCGTTATTGAGAGGGCATGGTATGGGACCGGAGAGAATTACCCACTGTATAAATCTGATACTATCAGGCCACTTGGTAGTTCTGAAAATCAGAATACACTTTCTTTTCCATTATCTCGACCTCTTACTAATCGGCTGGTTCAAAACTTACCATTTACCGCACGAGAAGCAGCAACAAAGAATCTTCCATATATTGCAAAAGCATTAGAGAAAGAGGGAATTCTTAGCTCCAATGTGCTTGCTTACGCGCTTGCCACAATTGAACATGAGACTGCAGGGACATTTGAACCAATCTCAGAGTTCAAAGGAAGAAAAAGTGCACGAAGACTCGGTTACGAATGTGGAACGAATTACTACGGTCGAGGGTTTATCCAACTTACCCATTGCCGTAATTATAAAAAAATGGGAGAGCGAATTGGATTAGGAGATGCATTAGTAAAAAATCCAGACCTTGCTTCAAATCCTGAAGTTGCAGCTGCAGTACTCGCAGCGTTCTTCAAGGATAATAATGTCTCGTATTGGGCGGAGCGGGGAGATTTTGTAACAGCAAGAATTCCTATCAATCCAGATGCCCAAGGTTGGTGGATCGCAACACTTGCATGGGGATACCTTGAAGAGCTTGGATAAAGCTATGAATAACTATTTTTATCAATTAAAGAATAATATCCTTACGGGAAGAATAAAACTCAGCTGGAAAATATTTTGGATGAGTTTTATTGCGATGTTTATTTTAGTATCTCTGCAACTGCTTGGTGTAAAGCCGCCAAGATTACTCTCCCCACTACCGGCGGCGGATGTTCTGGAAGATACAATTAGGCCAAAGCTGGAGCAGGTACAAAACAACTATTTTTTGAAGGAAAAGCGATCTATTGTTCCGCAAGCACATGCGGCTGGGTCATACGATAACGCATCAGCGTACGTTGTTGTTGATTACGCAACCGGTGAAATTATTGCTGAAAAGGCATTATCGCAAAAACTGCCGGTTGCTTCTCTGACAAAAGTTATGACAGCTATGACAGCGCTTGATTTGGCAAGTACCGACGAAATATTTACCGTTTCAGCAAATGCAGCCTCTCAAATTCCGACAAAGATTGTGCTTGATCCTAAAGAGCGCTTGACACTTGGAGAGTTGCTTCATGCATCGCTTCTTACCTCTGCAAATGATGCAACCCAGGCGATACGGGAGGGAGTTGATAAGAAGTACCAGTCTTCCGTATTTATTCGGGCAATGAACGCAAAAGCACTATTTTTGGGTCTTCAAAATACTCACTTTGCAAATCCGCAAGGATTTGATAATGCAGAGAATTATAGTACGGTTGCGGATTTGGCAATTCTTACTCACTATGCACTTACAAACTATCAGTTTATCTCTTCTCTCGTGCAAAAAGACTATGCGTATATTGCTGCAAGCAGCAATCACAAAGAATACAAGCTTTATAACTGGAATGGGCTTATCGGCGTCTACCCAAATGTGTCCGGCATGAAAATAGGCAATACCGATGATGCAGGAAAGACAACGATCGTTGTTTCAGAGCGCAGCGGACAAAAGATTTTAGTTGTCGTTCTCGGAGCAGCGACGGTAATTGAGCGGGATACGTGGGCAGCTGATCTATTGGACCTTGGGTTTGAAAAAACAAAAGGCCTGCGGCCTATTGCAGTTACGGAAGAACAGCTCTATGCTAAATATGCTGCCTGGAAATATTAAGGATGCTACAAATACTGCCTTTTATTAGACACACAATTAAAGCGATAAAACTCCCGAAGAAAACAATGATAGGTGGGATCGCCATTCTTATCATCGTTGCCACCTTTTTTTACTATCAGTACGCACAATTCAACACGATGATCGGGTCATTGGAAGAAAGAAAAAGTACGCTTGAGACACAACTTCTTGCGACAAAAGGAGAGTTGGATATTCTCAAAAAGCAAGACCAGTATGTCATCAACAAAAACCTTGAGGGCGAGATCGCAAATATTCAGAAAACATACAATAAAGCCGTGGTAACGTACGAGAACTTACTGAAGCTGCAAGACCTGCCTGCCGCCCGCCTGCCGGCAGGGCAGGGCAGGCAGGGCAGCCAAAGTATAGAAAAACTTGAAGAATTACTCGCATCATCTTTAGTTATGCTTTCGAAGAGAAACTATGCATCAGCTGAAGCAGCGTTAACAACGATCAATGCGGAAATAGATAAAGAGAAGGAAAAAATTGCCAGCACGTTTTCTATTCCCAAAAACGTTCCGACAGATAACACTCCCCCTGCGGGAGGATTTAGCCGCCAGCAAGTACAAATAGATATAGGAACGTATCTTGTCGATATCGTCTCAGCAGACTTAGGGTCAACACGGGTCATAGTCGATACCGCATCGGAATCTGATTGTCATGATAATTGCCCGGTTCTCTCTTTGGGTGATTATGTCGCACGAAATGGTGCGTTTGCAGGAGTAAATGGGTCTTACTTTTGTCCGGCAGAATATCCAAGTTGTGCCGGGAAAACCAATTCATATGACACATTATTAATGAACAAAAATAAAAAACATTTCAATGCTGACAATAATGTGTATAGTACTGTTCCTGCAGTTATTTTTCTCGGAGGGTCAGTGCGGTATGTCGGACAAAGCCTTGAGTGGGGAAGAGATACGGGTATTGACAGCATGATCGCTAATCAGCCGCTTCTTCTTTCAGGAGGAAATATTGTTTTTGGTGGTAGTGGCGATCCGAAACAAGGAAGTAAAGGATCACGAAGCTTCGTCGGATCAAAAGGAAATACTATTTATATTGGTGTCGTGCATAATGCAACGGTCGCAGAAGTAGCGCATGTCTTAAAAGCGCTCGGGCTAGAAGGCGCGCTCAATCTTGATAGCGGAGGATCCACAGCGTTATGGCATGGTGGATACAAAGTTGGTCCGGGGCGCGCTATTCCAAATGCAGTACTTTTTGTTAATAAGTGAAAAAGGAGGCCTGCCATGCCAATAGCCTGACCTTCTAAGGTTGTTAGTAAAATAAATGAAGGAGCGAAACCCGCCTTGCTCCACCGCTGAAGCTAAGGCTGCACGCGGTCGCTAAAGCTTCGGGCGAGGCGAAGGGGAGTGGTTGTTTGATGATTGATGAATTGATACAAAGATTAATCGAACTATTGGGACGGAAAAAACCAGCGTATGCAACAGTTCCCGAAAATGGATAAAAACGTTCCTCAAGATGCCCCTATAGCAAAATCGTAGACCTTTTAGTTTCTGTCTTACATACATAAGTTATAATACTAAGCTGAAAAGACGAAGTAGAACGAGTAAATACATATGTCAGATAAAAAGCGCAAAAATGTCCTTATTGCAGAAGATGATCCCGCAATCTGCGATGTCGTTACAGTCATTTTACAAGAAGAAGGGTATGCATGTGCTGTTATTGACACATTTGATTCTTTTATTTCAGAGGTTGCCTCAAAAAGGCCAGATCTTATTCTTCTTGACATTTGGCTCAGTGGTGAAGACGGGAGTAGTCTCGCCAAAAAACTCAAAACCGACAACAAAACGAAGTCCATACCAATTGTGATGATGTCCGCAAACAATGAAACGGAGAAAATTGCAAATGAGTCGGGAGCAGACGGGTTCTTGCTTAAACCCTTTGATATTGATGATTTAATAAGTACGGTAAGACGATTTATCTAGCGATTCTTTCAGTACGAGTAAATTTAAGAGAGGTTGATTTTGTTTTTTTCCACGTTGCTCACTTTTTGTTGAATAAAGGTAATCGCCTGTTTAATATCATCTAAATCTTTCTGGATATCAACGACATCTTTCTCGAGCTCTTCCTGTTGGATTTCTTCTTCTTTTTGCTCCTGTTCCTCTTCAAATTCACGGAATGTCTCAACCAATGCATGTCTATTTTGAGAAATCATGATGAATGTCGCAAGAAAAATCGCCTCTAAGGAGACGATCATAGTGAGTAATCCAAAAGGAAACGGGTCAAATGATTTGATAAATGGATCATAGAGTCCAAAATTTGCAGTAATCCAAAAACCATACCACAGAACGTGAAGGTAGACAAACCACATGCTTCCTGCCCATGCGGTGATAATGTCAGCTAGCTGGCCCTCAAACGAATGAAGATTTTGCAATAAGTGGTTAGCTTGTAAACTGGATGGATGAGAGATTTCTTTTTTTACTGTTTGTTGCATATTTTTTGTCATCTATATAATCATTTTAAGCTCATAAGCTCATTTGTCAACCATAAGTTTCTCTGTTATGCCTATTTTCAGAATTTGTAAGATTATTTTTAAAAAAAATAAAAAAAAGAAAATTTTGTAAGTTGGCTTACCCTAATTATAGGATATAGTATCTCTGTTGCAATAGTCTATGCCACTTCGCCCCGTTAAGCGGGGCTACGCCAGGCCGAAGGTACTTATTTGTAATTTGAAAAAAGAGGAGTATAGATTGACACAGAGAAAAAAGCGTGTTTTAATGGATGGACGTTTCTCCGGCAGCCCAGCATCTTGACCCGGATTAAATCCCGATTTAATCGGGATAAATCGGGGTTGACAACTAGCAGATGTTGTGATAGAGTGCTAATATCTTTTATTCTATGGAAAAGAATGAAAACCTTACAGAACGAATAGTACCAGTCATCCCCATTCGAGACGGCATTATTTTCCCGAATACAGACTCAGTACTTACCTTTGGAAGACCCAAGAGTCTTGCCGCACTGGAATCCTCATTTCAACATGAGAGGATAGTGTGTTTTGTCTTGCAGAAAAATGCGCGTCTCAATGATCCAACAGTCGATGATCTTTTCACCATCGGCACACTCTCCCGAATTGAACGAATGATCCGTGCAGACGGAGAAATCAATGCACAGGTTCGCGGTTTATCTCGCGTCAAGATCCTCTCATTTGAGAAGCATGACTCTTTCTTCATGGCAAAAGTCGTCGATTATCCTGAAGTTGTGGATAATACCCCAGAGATACAGGCACTCTGCAACCATCTCACAAATGAATTCCGCCGGGCAATGAATTACGGAAAAGCTGCAGACTTTCTCGTCTTTATGAACATTATGTCAGAAAATTCTCCATCAGAACTTTCTGATCTTATCGCATCTGCGCTTGATTTAAAGCCGGCTGATCGTCAGGAGCTTTTGGAGATGTCTGATGTGAAAGAACGGCTTCAGAAACTCACAGAGTTGCTCGCAAAAGAGATTAAGGTTCTTGAACTTGAGAAGCGCATCGCGACCAAAACACAAGAACGATTCGAAAAAGGGGCAAGAGAAGCGATGCTCCGCGAGCGATTAAAGACGATAGAGAAAGAGCTTGGCGAGGAAGAGGGAAGTGAAATTAAAGATCTGATGCTCAAAGTCAAAGAATCGAAAATGCCTGAGGAAGTAGAAGAGAAAGCCAAGAAAGAAGTAAAAAAGCTCGCAAGCATGAATCAGTTCAATCCTGAGGCAGGCTACATCAGAAACTATGTCGACTGGTTGGTGAGTCTTCCCTGGAGTGTTACCAGCAAAAGCGATGTTGACATAAAGACGGCAGAGAAGATTCTTAATGAAGATCACTACGGTCTGGATAAAGTAAAAGAGCGGGTGACCGAATATCTCGCAGTCCACAAGCTTTCGGGGAAAATGAAAGGACCGATTCTTTGTTTTGCAGGGCCTCCGGGAGTAGGGAAGACATCTATCGGAAAATCTATTGCCCGGTCTTTAGGGCGAGAATTTGTACGGGTATCACTTGGAGGCATCAGAGACGAGGCAGAAATACGGGGACACAGAAGAACATACGTTGGCGCACTGCCGGGACGGATTATTCAGGGAATTAAAGACGCAGGAACGAAGAACCCTGTCTTCATGCTTGATGAGATAGACAAAGTCGGTACGGATTTCCGAGGGGACCCGTCCTCTGCACTTCTTGAGGCTCTCGATCCTGAGCAAAACAGCGAATTTTCAGATCACTATCTTGAGGTAGCGTTTGACCTCTCAGATGTGATGTTCGTGACAACAGCAAACGTACTAGATACGATTCCTCCGGCCCTTCGGGATCGATTGGAGATTATCAATTTTGCCGGCTATACGCATGATGAGAAGTTCCATATTGCCAAAAACTTTCTTTTAAAAAAACAACTGGAAAGCCATGGTCTCTCCGCGGAAAAAGTGGAAGTGACTGATCCTGCAATCAATTTTATCATTCATCACTATACACGGGAAGCAGGCGTTCGGAACTTAGAGAGAAAAATCGCAGCGGTCTTTCGAAAAGTAGCAAAGAAGGTAGCAGAAGGAGAAAAAGAGAAAATTGTTGTTACCGATAAGATCATTCCGAAGTACTTAGGGCCGATTAAATTCCGTGGGACGATGGTAGAAAAACAGGATGAAGTCGGCATGTCGACAGGGCTTGCCTGGACAGAAGCAGGGGGAGACATTCTCTTTATAGAGGTCGCACTCATGCCGGGAAAGGGAAACCTTATCTTGACAGGACAGCTGGGAGACGTGATGAAAGAGTCGTGCCAAGCAGCGATGTCCTACATTCGGGCGCGCGCGCAGAAGTTCGGTCTTTCCGATAAGTTTTATCAGAAAATTGACGTCCATGTTCACGTTCCTGAGGGTGCTGTGCCAAAAGACGGACCATCGGCAGGTGCCGCGATTACGACAGCAATTCTTTCAGCGCTTACAAAAATTCCAGTAAACAGAAGAGTCGGTATGACTGGAGAAGTGACGCTACGGGGTCGAGTTCTGGAAATAGGAGGCGTGAAAGAGAAAGTGATTGCAGCACATAGAGCCGGATTAAAAACCATCATATTGCCAAAAGATAATAAAAAAGACATGGAAGAACTGCCAAAAGAAGTTATCAAGGATTTAACGTTCCATTTCGTTGAGCATATGGATGAAGTCTTGCCGATAGCGCTTGCTCGAAAACTTCCAAGATCAGGCAAGCTTACCGAAGAAGCTATTCCTGAAGAAAAAATAGAGTCAATTCGTCCTGTGCTCCACACCAACCAACCATACCCCGCAGACTAATTGATCTTATCAGCTATAGCCTGCTTGTACGGTTGCTTCTGCTCTTGGATAAACCATCCCATATACGTTTGCAGCCAGTTTGAGTCCATCAGGAAGGAATATTTTATATGGTTTATCAGGATTTATACGACTTACGCAAGCCTTGTCATCCTGAACTTGATTCAGGATCCCATGAGATTCCGGGTCAAGCCCGGAATGACAAAAAGTGCGTAAGTCGTATGAGCTTGCCGAAGTGATCCCACTGTTTTCAGAATTGGAACCAGCTTCTAGCCTCAATGAGGGCTTGGAAAAGTATTATACAGCCTGAAACTAGTTAAACTTCTTTCTTAACTACCATTGGGTATTAGAATCATCGAGGAAGAACTCTATGGCGAGCGATTAAATCAACTAATCTTTGAATTGCAGCAACTCCTTCTGTTTTTCCTTCTTCGGACAACCATTTTCTTTGACCTTCCTCAGATAAGACATCAGCAATAACCCCTGGATAATTAACTGTAGGATCTCTTACTACCAAACGATTATTTTCATCAACCTCAAATTGCCCTGTGGGACGTGTTTGTGCCCCTGTTGCATAGAGAATTGCTCGAAGGTCAAGTAGAGTTTGTGGTGGATTTTGAGTAAATAACCAAGGGGTTTCCCTTTCATTTGCAGTCCCATATTCAAGCTTTAATGTTGTGTGATTTTGAAATGGTTCGTTTCCACGATGGAGTGCAACTCCCAGATATCCAGCAGGGGTTTCAGCTATAAAGCCACCTGTAAGATCTGTTGGAACGTCAACAAAAGGCCCAGTATAAAATGCGCTTACCTCTCTAGTAGGTCTATATGTGGGATCTGGCTTTTTGTACCAGTTGGGAACTTGTTCCGCTTCAAACACTTGTACTCCCATTGCTGGGTATGTAAGTCGTTGGTGATCAAGAGCTTTTCCAAAAAGATCATCCAGGTATTGAGCGGGAGTGATCATACCGCTATCAGGAGAAACGAGAGAAGGCTCTCTAATAAGTGCGCTTTGTGGGGTAGGAGTCCCTTTATCTGTCATTCTTAAGGGATATTATCACCTTTAGACTGATAAAGCAATCTAGTGTCCTGGCCATATACATTACGTAACACTCCTTTCTTGTTTAAGTAAGAGCATAACATAGTCTCCCGGTCTCTGGTATCCGATGGCTGCATGATATCGTTGGTAGTTGTACTTTCGGTTGAATGCAAGACATTGCTTTTGGAAATCAGTAAGGTACGGAAGGAGAGGCTGGTAATTCATGTATTCATACTCAACGGTTTGATGGAATCTCTCAACTCTCCCGTTCTGTTTCGGGCAGTACGGGTCAGAGAAGTAATGAGGAATGCCCCATGAGGTAATTTCTTGATGAAATTGCAGGAGACACTCACTACCATTGTCAGTCTGGATTGCTTGAATGGGAAAGGGGAAATACGCTCGTACTTTCTTCACAAAATCTCTGGCTGATGCAGAAGAGATAGTCAGGTAAGGGTAGATGAATCCAAACCTGCTCTTGCAATCAATTGCTGAGAAGATGAAGTATCGTGCTCCAAGGATTGAGAAGTATTGTGTGTCTACCTGCACCAACGAACCAAGGGTTTTGTCTCTCAGTTCCTTAGCAGCCTTGATTCGAGCAATTTGATAGTGCCGTTTTTTCTTCACTTTCTTTTTGTGCTGGAGATTTTTTAGCTTTGGATTTCTGTTAATCACTTTTTGAATCGTATTGTAGCCGACATGCATACCATCATCTTTTAGCTCTGCTTGAATCTCATACTTTGACTTCTCAGGATCATCACTACGGATTGCTACAATCCGGTCAATTACCAGTTGTGGTATTGTCATCTGTCGAAGCTTCTGTGGTCGTCGTGTCTTGGTATCATCCTCAAGTCCTCCCAATCCCTTTTCATCAAACCGCTTCTTCCAGAGGTAGAACGTCTCAAAAGAGAGACTAAAGTGTCTGCAGGTAGCTCGCACCTTCTTACCATGTGTGTGGTACCAGTCAATCCATGTCAACCGCTTCAGTGCCGCTTTCGACAGGGCTGCAGTACGGATTTGCTGGGTTGGAAGAATCTGGTACGCTCGCATGTACGAGCCATTGTACCGTCCCTTCAAAATCTAGCAACTGTTACGGTATGTATCATGGCCTAGACATCTAATAGAAGCTGTGACCTACGGGAAGTCCCCTCAGCTTCGTTCGGGGCAAGCTCATCTTACACCTTCCCGAACGAGATCATTCACCAACTCAGTACAAGCATTGATTCCAAGTATTCCGTCAACTAATTTTTGCTTCTTTGCATGAGACCAGCCTTTAAGCTGCTGTTCTCTTTTAGCTGTCTCGAACTTACTTGGATATTTCTCAGCATAAACAAGTCTAAGATCAGAAAACTTTTTTGTAGAAATGTTTAATTTATTTTTATGTTGGGTAAGTCTATTTTTGAGGTCGTCAGAAATACCGATATAGAAGGTTTTCTGATCGCAAAGAAGCATGTAAACAAACCACATAAAGAGTGTTCCTCTATTAGTGCTTGCACTGAGCTTGCCGAAGTGACCCGACGTCCTGTCTATTCGAACGATCTTTGGCTTTTTGGGAGCAATTGAGGCGAGTGTACCAAGAAGTGTCCATTCTTGACAGGTAATATAAATAGGTATAAAATGAGTGCTAATTGAGGTATATATGAATTCACCAATTCAATTAAAGGTAAATCTCACACCGGAATTACAAGAGTTGCTTAAGTCAAAAGCAAGCAAGTTTGGTGTTCCTCTTACTCAGTACGTCAAGCATGTGTTAATGAAAGACGTAGAAGATGAGGATTATCCTGTATATAGGG
>JACQKR010000011.1 GCA_016204425.1 Candidatus Levyibacteriota bacterium | reverse complement strand
GGGATAATCTTACATTATGTACAGTGGCCATTTTAACCTTTTTGGACTATTGGAATTTGTAGCTCGAAACCCTATTTTATTTGGAGAGAAGAAGGGTAAAAAGTGGGTTTATGGTGAGAAAGTGAAAGAACTAATAAAAGAAGTCCCCATAGATTTTGGCGGATGGTATCTTTGGGGGAAATTTAATGACGTTGGATGGTGGGAAACTGTATATTGTGGCAAGGCAGGCAAACGAAAAATCACATCATTGCGCAGTAGATTATCCGATGAATTGAGAGAAGAAGCAATTTGTTTCTGGGCTTCGGTTTATGGACGAGAAGATACGCTCAAACAATTTTCGAAACTCTATAATGGGAAATACGATAGTAGTTCAACAAGGAGTTTGCGAAAAATGGGAGCACAATTTGTTATTTGGGTCGCCGCTGAAAAGGAGATCTCAGAAGATGAAATTTCTCGGCAGGAAAAAATCATGATTCGGATTTTTAGACCAACGCATAATGCATTACGAAGTGTGCATATAGAAGCTGATGATTTAACAAAAAGAATTGAACATCAAATAGAGGAAGAACTTACGAAGATAAGGAAAGTTATTTATTGATTAGCTTCTAATTGTCAGTGAGACGCTTTTGTCTTTTATCTCAATCCTGCTCCTTGTGCAGCTGAGCAATTCTCTCTTTTCTTCTTTGGTGCCGTCGCGGAGAATATACTTTGCATAGTTTCGGATATCGGCTTCATATGTTCTTCTGTCGAACTCTGTTTCTTTGCCTAGAACCGTGTAGCTGAATTGCTTGTATCTTAGGATCTCTTTTTCAATTCTGTTTTTTATGCCGATCTCATCTACGTCGATTTTATCCATAAGGTGCAAGAGCTGACTGAGTAGTTCTTCCTCTCTCATCGGCTTATTCTTGCAGTACCTGTCTTTGAATTTCGTGCAGTGATAGTACACGTATCTATGGGTGTTGCCGTTCTTCTGGTGCTTGAATTTTTCTTCGGCGCAGATTCCTGAACCGCAGGCTCCGCAAAAGAATAGCCGGGTGAATTCAAAGTCGTTGGTGCCAGGGTGCCTTCTCGGGGGAGTGTGCAGATTCGCTTGGGCTCTCAGATACAGTTCTTTGGTAATGATGGGATCGTACGCTCCTTTGTACCATTTGCCGCTTTTGACTGGGTACTCAAATTCTCCGTAGTAAAACGTATCTTTGAGCATGTGATATATCGCGCTCAGCATGATTTTGTTTCCCGTTCTTGTGGTGAATCCTATTCCGTTCATCCATTCAAGCAGATCTCTGCCACTCAAATCTTCATACGCTACTTTTTCAAACATTTGCTTCACTATTGGAGCCCTTACTTCGTCTACTAGAATTCTTTTCTTTCCTTTATCTGCGTATTTGTCGTGTATGTATCCAATAGGAGATCCTCCGGGCCTGAATCCCTGTTCGCATTTTGCCCTCAATCCTCTTTTTACGTTTTCTCCTTTGTGATCGTTTTCCAACTTTGCCTGGCTGCACAAAATCATGAGCAGGAATTTTTCGTTGGGAGAGTTCATGAATCTTTGGCCGTGCGTGCGAATTTCAACCAAGAGGCCTTGATCCATAAGATCCACTATGGTTCCTAGGTCTCCGGCATTCCTGCTGATACGGGAGGGGTCCCAGGCAATGATCCCGTTGAATAAGCCCTTGCGTACGTCCTGTACTATCTGCTGAAATACCGGCCTCTGGCCTGATTCTTTGGCCGAATGGGCCTCTTGCCTTACTTCGGCTATATTCAGCCCCTCCTGCCTTGCCATATCCGCCATCTCCTTAATCTGGGAGTCTATGGAAAGGGCCTGAAACTCATCTTGTTCGGTGCTTTTCCTTGCGTAAAGGCAGTACCGCAGAGGCACCGTTATTTGTTCCTGCATATATGCGAAAATCCCTTGTATTAGCTGATAATCGACCGCTAACACAAGGGATGACGCAGCCATGCCTATTAGTCCAGACCCTCTTCCCCCTCGTAGATTTTCATTTTCTTCCGTATTGGTTCTTCTATGATTTCCAGTATATCCTCTGATCTATCATCTTGTTTCCGGGCTTCCGCCGTATCCCGTCCTTGCAATTTTCTTGCGTAAAGATCGGCCATTACAGCTGTATCTATATGCTTTTCTTCGATACTTCTTACCGAACATCGTTCATCGTATTCGTGGATAATACGCTTTGAAAACGAAGGATGCCGATATTTCAGCCAGAAGATTACGGCAGTGAGATTCCCGTCTTGAATCATCCGCAATATCTGAGATTCAGCAAGATCGTTGACGAAAAAGACGCCGAACGCAATCGCTTTGTCAGCGACCCTGGCGAATGCCGTGTCGTTTGTCCGCCATTTATAATAGGTTGATCGTCCAATCCTTGCTCGCTCACAGGCTATTTGGACTATCGGAGTCTTCCTGAGCTGGACGATAAGAGCTATTTTCTCTTTTTCAGTTTTGGCAGCTAAAGTTTCCAATCTCTTATCCGTTTTGGAGAGTTTTGATTTATTTGATTTCATGGTAGAATTATACTAACGGATAAGCTATTGAACTCTTGTTGCTACCTTGTTTGCTGTTCTTTCCCATCTTCTCTTAATCACTTCGGCGTACACCGGAGATTTTTCCATAGCATAGCATCGCCGTCCGAGCTTGATTGATGCTATGAGCGTGGACCCGCTTCCACCGAAAGGTTCCACTACAAGGTCTTCTCGTTTGGTGAGGACTTTAAGGTATGGAATGAGAATCTCAAGGGGCTTAGTCCCGAAAATTATAGCCTGGCCTGAACTCTTCTCGTCTGCCGCAATAAATTCTATAAAATCGGTTGGGCATATCTTTTTGCCTTTTTGGTATCCTTCCCAATAGGGCTTTCCTGAAGTCGCAAATAAGGCGTTCTCATATTCGTTCTGGAATAGCTCGTCTGATTCTAGTTCAAGATTCAACGCAACATTGCCCTTAGTCCCCACCAAAGCTATGTCTGCCTTGTTGAAGAACTTGTACTTTGCGCTGAAACCCTGCACTCGATTGGGCAGATGCCAGGTTATAGTGTTCCGGTATTTCCAGTGCTTCTCAAGTTCGTTCCAAATGGTTCGCAGATTCTTTGGATTCTCAAACACGATGATTGAGAAGTCGGGTTTTTGAACTTTTGCCACGTTCGCCATCCAAAGCTCTGTGAAGTTATCGGGGAGAATATCTGTTTCTAGATATTTGCGGTCTCGCTTTAACCCAAATCCTTCCGTGGCTTTCCCGTGGCGTTTCTTCCCGGATAGATAGCTCAAGAGATAGGGCGGATCCGTGAAGCACATGTCTGCTTTCTCGTTGCCCATGAGCTTGAGCATATCTGTTTCGATCGTACTGTCTCCGCACATCAATCTTGACCCGTCGATTTCGTAGACATCTCTCTTTTGGATGGATATTTCCTTTATATCCAATTTTTCCAATTCCTTTTGCAAATTAAATATTTCGGGAGTCGGATCAATCTGGAAGATTTCGTCCAGTTCTTCAGAACTGAACCCAAAATCCTTCAACAGATTTTCTCCGAATTCTGCCAAAAGTTTGAAATCAAATTCCCCGAGGTTTTGATTCAAACGCAAGTTAAGCTCTTTCTCCTTTTCTAGGGGGAGAGTTACATAGATCACGGGTACTTCTTTGTACCCCAGATCTTTTGCTACCTTGAGGCGAAAATGCCCGCCTATTACCACGTTTTCTCTTCCTGGGGAATTATTGCATATGAGAGGGTCAACGATAGAGAACCTTCTAATGCTCTCCTTTAAGGTTTCAATTTGAGCTTCGCTCCATTTTCGCGGATTGTACGAAGCCGGTTTGAGTACATTTAAAGGCACCTGAACTATATGTAGATTGTTTGGCATAGAAGTAGGTTAATGTTTTTATGCCGTTACAGTACAATGAGTTCCAGTTTAGGTGCAGTTAAGGTTTAATTTAGGTGCATTTAAAACAAAAACTCCTCGATTCGGCTTGGGAAAGTATTATGCGTCGACCTGCTTTCCTTCCGCCTTACAATTTAGGAGTCAGTTCAAGTACAATATGGTTCAATTTTCTACAGTGTATCTTTATTATATTCCACATCGAATCTCTCTGTCAAACCACATTTTTTGAATTGCGTCGTATTTGGCGGTTTTAATCTTAACCCAAGTCAGCAGTGTCAAGGTTGGAATTTTAGTTATCCACAGGGGCTTGTTGGTAACTAAACTTCGCAAGGTTCCTACTTTAAGCTATATGGATTCAAAGGCCGAAATAGGATAGAATGTACTTACAATTTGATAGCAATTATGCAGGCCTAAACCTTTGGAGAAATCCGACGGCATGGCCGACAAGCCCCAATGACGATACTGAACTCCGCGTTCAGCAACTCGTCATTGGGCCATATCGGGAAACCGGTATGGGGTCGCAAGACCTAGCTGGCGCGGAGTTTGTGTTTTCACAACATACTTTATGTATAAACGAATTTTAGTTCAAAAACTTACTGGCAGCGAGAAATTCAAGAATACCAGCCCTAAAGAATTCTCTGTGCTTGAATTTTGGCAATACGGCTTTTCGAATCTAAACTCTAATGTTTTACGAGGAGCCCTCGCTGAATTCTTAGTGGAGAATGCTCTTAGAAAAAACAGCGAAATTAATGTTCGCAATCCGTGGGGCGATTCTGATGTGCTTTCACCGAACGGCAAAAAGATTGAAGTAAAATGCTGTTCGTATATTCAAGATTGGGATCAAAACGAATTATCTCGAATTTCATGGGCAGGGCTTAAGGCAAAAACTCTTTATTGGTCATCTGCGGTTAGTAAGTTTCCACGCGAGGAGGCGAATTACAAATCGGATATTTATGTTCTTGCGCTTTTGACTCATCAAATTCCCACAACACTTGATATTCTTGATATGAATCAATGGTGTTTCTATGTATTGCCAAAACAAAAGCTGATAGAGGTATCAAAAAGCGGTAACAGTTTATCGCTAAGGCGTTTGGAGAAAAATGGGATTAAACCTGTTACTTTCAAAGATTTAGCCAAGGAACTGGCGAGCGCATAGCTCGCCAGTTTTAAGTTCCACGCCATTCAAATAAAGCTGATTTTATAG
>JACQKR010000008.1 GCA_016204425.1 Candidatus Levyibacteriota bacterium | reverse complement strand
TTCGAATTTCGGATTTTAAAAGTATTGCATGATATTTTCCTATGGTTCAAGCACACGTTTTTATCACAGGGCAAGTTCAAGGGGTTGGCTTCCGCCAATTTGTGAAATCGGAGGCCAGGAAGTACAGTATCTGTGGATGGGTTCAGAACCTTCCTGATGGGAGAGTAGAGGCGATGCTGCAAGGAAAGAAAGATGCAATCGAGCAAATACTTATGGTTTGCCAAAAAGGCCCATTCCTTGCTGAAGTTGAAAACGTGGAGGTTGCATGGGAAAAAGATCTTGAGGCGGTAGATAATTTTGAAATAATACAGTGATCACACTAAGGAATGCTTGAGTTCCTCTTGGCTTGGTAGTATAATGCTTCACGTTATGGCTGTAGAAGTACCTAAGCGAAAAAGAGTGATCACTAGAATCGGTGAGCACTTCGGATGGCTTGATACCTCAGAGGAAATCACTGCGCGAATCGACGAATATGGTGGATCATTATCAGTAGATGCAGATACAGAACAAGGAGTATGTGCCGGTTCGTTTGAAGATTTCTTCAAGCTTGCAGAAGAGCTGGAAGCACAACGAGTAGAAGCGCAGGTTCGTACACGAAAAGGAGAAACTCTTTTAGAGGGTGTACTAGAAAAATTTGAACATGCAATACATCTTCAAGCAGTAGGATCAGGTAATCAAGTAGTTACTTTTGAGAGGCAATTTGGCAGTTGTCTCGGTAGTGCAAATGCAATTAGTCATCCATCAAGCGACACGGGTTCCCTACGAACATACATTACTGCAGGGAGTATGCTCATCTATGCAAAAGAAAGATTACCAGCTGTAACAACTTGTCTTACTAGTGAAAATCCTGAAACGGCACCAACAAGAGAGTATTATCAATATATGCTTCAGAGGGCACAACAACATCATATTCAGCCATGGTAGCCTACAATAGGTAATCAAAAATTTTAAAGGAATAATTTTATTTAATACTCACCGCGTATCGTGAGAAGAAGGAGGCAAGCAGTGTGGTGATCGGCACAGCGAGAATAATGCCGATACTCCCGGCAATTGATCGAACGATTTCCTCAGCAACCATTTCGTTATTCAGAATGACCCAGTAAGGCTGCTGCAGAGGGTTAATTACAAAAAGAATAAACAATCCGAGCGATGCGCCGGCATAGGCCAGGATGAGCGTATTTACGACTGAAACAATATGCTCTTTGCCTATGGCAAATCCCTTTTTGAACAGTTCGGAGACACTGAGTTTTGTGTCTGTTTTTGCAAGTTCAAAAATTGTCGCCGTCTGAGTCGTCGTAACGTCATCGAGGACTCCCAATGAGCCAATAATCATGCCGCCTAAGAGCAAGCCTTTCAGATTGACGGTTGCTGCCCCCATCTGCAAGGTATATGCTTCTTCGCTGCCAAGACCGGAGAGTTTGCCGATCTGCACTGCGAGGATTGAGAGGAAAGCGGTAATAACGAGCGATGTGCCTGTTGCGACGACTGCCACCGCTGTTTTGTCCGATAAGCCATGGGCAAGAAAGATACTGGTTATCATGATAAAAAAAGCACCGATGATGCTGATAAGAAGCGGATCGCTGCCATGTAAAATATTCGGGACGATAAATGAGAGAATGATAAAAAGACTCAGCATCATGCCGATGATTGCTCCAAACCCTTTTTTTCCGGCAATCCCTACGGCAATCAAGAAAAATACTGCAACAATGATTCCGATTGAGGGCAATCGATAGCGGTCGGCAATCGCATAGATAGTATTTTTTCCTTGCACTGTTTTTGCCATAATGACTGTCTCTCCGGGTGAGTAGGTGTTTTGCCCTTGCTGGTTACTGAGCTGGTTTCGCTCTATGCTTACTGACTTATTTTTGTCCGCACCATCAAGTATCTGTACGGTAATTTTTTGCAGTAATGATTTTTGTGTACCTACTTGTTTGGTTTCAATTTTTCCAAGTGTTACTATTTTGGCCTTACTATAATCAGTCGTGTTAGGGGATGAGGGGAGAAATGCCGGTCTTTGCAAGAGGCTGACACCAATAACAATGATGCAAATACCGGCAATAATGCCGGGATGTAGCCACTTTCGAATATGCTTATTCATGAGATGTTTCATTATAACAGATGAGCTCAAATATTGAGACTTGACCCTCCTGATCTTAGCACTCAACTTTTCAGTACTATTCGTACACGTTTCGTGCTGCGATCTTAGGAGGATCTGCGCACCGACTTAGTCGGTGCTTGACAAATGCGACTCGATCGCATATACTAATGCAAGTAAATCGCATTTGTCGCGAAAGAAAGGAGGTCTGCGCATGAAAATGACATTTTATGATGTAAAAACAAGGCAAAAAGTCGAAGCTGAAGTTGCTGATAAGACGACGTATCAAGCAAACAATCAGACAAAATATGCCGTAAAAGGGAAGACAGCCGATGGTCGATCATTGACCAGATTTGTCAAAAAATCAGAATACGATAGTATTCCTGTCTAAAGGTGCTTTGGCCCGTCTTAACGTAGAGCAAGACGGACCAAAATGCCTTTGCTCGGCATTTTAAGTAATACACATTAGCTTTTTGTTTGATCTTGACTGAGCTGGGAATCCCCTGACAAAGGGGGTTTCCAGCTGCAAGGAACGGGGCACAGATTTGCTAATTGCAACTCAGTTGCATATATGTTATATTTTTGACTATGGAAAATTTTCGAATCATCTTACAAAAAGTGAATTTAAAAGTAACCAATGCCCGTCTTGGGGTTCTGGAGCTTTTCGCACGAAGTCAGAAGCCAATCGATGCAGAGGAGATTTTTGCGTATCTGCAGAAAGAAGGAGTAGATGCCGATCGCGCCACGGTCTACCGCATGCTTGAAACCTTCTATGAGAAGGGTATTATTGATCGCTTCGAATTTCAGGAAGGGAAATTTCGCTATGAACTCGCTGGCTCTGATCACCATCATCTGATCTGTGAGCAATGTGGAAGGATCGAAGATATCTCAGATTGCGGCATCAACGTTTTGGAACGAGAAATAAAAGAGAAGAAAGGTTTTCTCGTCAAGCGTCATGCTTTGGAATTTTTTGGAGTGTGTGAATCATGTCAACAATAATACCAATTTTACTAGCAACACTTTTAGGGAGCATTGGTGCATTAGCAGGGGGATTTCTCCTGCTTTTCTCAAGAAAGCGAGCCCAAGCTATATCACATGTTCTTGTCCCGTTTGCAGCAGGAGCTTTACTGGCAACGGGGTTTTTTGAATTGCTTCCCGAGGCATCAGAGCATGCGGTAGAGCTCGGACAGGATGTTAATGTATTTTACTGGGCACTCGGAGGCGTGTTGCTCATGTATCTTCTCGAACGGGGGATTCACTGGTTTCAATATCATCGAAAAACACACAAAGGAGTTCATGGTTCTGTCACCGTGCCGTTGATTATCCTTAGCGATAGTGCTCATAACTTTATTGATGGTGTCGCAATTGCGATAACATTTCTCGTGAATCCGTCACTTGGTATCGTTACGACACTTGCAGTTGCTGCGCATGAACTTCCGCAGGAGATAGGAGATTTTGCCGTTCTGCTGCATGCGGGACTCTCCCGGAAAAAAATTATTCTTTATAACATCTTAAGCGCGCTTCTTGCAGTCGTCGGTGCAGTTCTCGCGCTTGCGATAGGCGAGCAGATAAGAGCAATCCTTCCCATAGCGCTCGCACTGACTACAGGATTTTTTCTGTATATTGCTCTAAACAGCCTTCTTCCTGAGATTCATCATGAAGAGAAGAAAGGGTATGCGTTCTTAGAGACGACGTTTCTCTTCCTGGGTGTCGTGGTTATTTGGGTGGCAATTACACTTCTTGAGGGAAATCACTAAGCTAGCTTTGCTTCTTGAAGATTAGATCGTGCATTTCCCAGAATTTGTTCTGTTCATTCGCACACTCCGCTGCTTTTGCAAATGGTTTTGCCATCGGATGGATACTGAGTGGTTCATGACGGTAATATAATGCCGCTTTTCCGGTGTCGATATAGTTTTTCTTAATAAGAGGCAAAGTGTCTTCATAAAATCTTCGACAGAATGGGCACTCAAAATCACTGAATTCGACGATCTTGATTGCAGCATTTGCGTTTCCCATGACCGGGAAGTGACCTACCTCCACATCGACTCGCTCATCAGTCACCGTTCCTGCGAGTTCTTTATCAAGCGCGTCTTTGAATATGGTGTACGGCTGTGCGCCGACGATTTTGACACCATTAATGAAAAATGAGGGTGTTGCCTCAGCGCCTGCTGTAATTCCGGCATCCATGTCTTTCTGAATGATTTCATCATATTTCGTAGAATCAAAGCAGGTATTGAATTTTTTCGTATCCAGACTCAGTTCCTTTGCCCACGACTTAATATCATCACTCGTAAATCGCGGTTGCGGCGCTTGCTGATTGATCTGCGTATTTACTCCCTGGGAATTAGTTGTTTCTGTTTTTTGCTTTTCCAGGTACTGGATTTTTGATGTCATCATGCCAAGAAGAAACGCAAAGAAAAGAAGCAAGAATACCCAGAGTGGCGCAAGTGGCGTATCTTTGAATCGAAATTTTGGAAGTGTTATCTCAAAATACTGATCGGAAGATTTTTTGGACGGCGTTTTTTTCGTATCTGATTCACTGAGTGGGGTTTCTGCCATAATATTATACCATTGTAGCGTCACTGCTTTCTGTTTGTCAAATGCAACAAATTGTACTTTTCTCGGAGAAAGTCAATAGAAAAGAACAAAAAAGCATTTTTCTTCAATCGCAAATACGAAGAACAGATTGTTTATATTGAGGCTGAGGGGGAAGAGAATGGTCCCGGGAAAATTTCTTCGGTAAAACGGAACGGTTTGGAAGGGTTGTCTGTTTTATGCCATACACGGGGCATGTCAAATTTTTTGACATCCAGCGCATCTCCAAGGTAGATTCCCATTGTTTCAGGAGATGGAATATTTGCCAAGACAAATTCTTCCTGGTGCGTTGGCCGATCAAACGTAACAGTAATCGTTCCGATATCAAACAGCTCAGCAATAAAGCCGTTTTTTGCAATATCTACTTCAGTGCAGCGAACCTGATCCAGTAAGACATCATTGATATTGTGGGTGAAAAGAGGAATATACCGGTATTCAAGGATTTTCCGCGTCGTCACAATGTACAAATGATAATACCAAGAAACAATCGTAAACCAGCAAATACTGCTACTTATGCCAAACGAGAGAAGGAAACTGAGGATCACGAAATGAGTCGGAACGCTAAAATAGAAGCTTGAGCTGATGATGATCGCGATAGTCAATAGGGTAAATGCTAAGAGAAGAAGGAGATGGGGAAGTATCGTGATCCAGTGTTTCCGAGTGACAACAAGAAGCTTTTCTCTTTCTTTCGAGATAAACCGTTCATATAAGTCTGGGGAAATGATGTGAAGTTTGTTTTTCATGTTGGTTTCCCTCAGGTATTGATACATGTATTGTTTCCATGATGGAACTATATAGCAAAAGAATAGAGATTGCAGTAATAACTCGTACGATCATTCTGTATGATTTCTTACAAATATAGCTTCGTGTATAATGTTGCCATGGAAGAACAGGTAATTACGAGTCTGAGGCAATTCTTTTCTTCGTATAAAACATTGTCGTATCGAAAACGAGAGACGATGTTACGTGTTGATGACACACCGCAGGGGGTATATTTCATCACAAAAGGGTTTGTCCGGTTCTATTCATTATCTACAGAGGGTGAAGAACTGACTTTGCTTCTTTTCAAGCCACATGATTTTTTCCCGGTTCGGTGGGCAATAACCGGTAGGCCGCTCTACTACTCATACGAAACAATGACCCCTGTTGAGGCTATCCGAGCCCCAAGGATCGCATTCATTGATTATCTGAAGCAAAATCCGGAAGTACTCTTTCAAATTACAGGAAGTATTCTTATTCGGCTCAATACGACATTTGAACGGATGAAATATCTTGTCTTCGGAAATGCGTATGAAAAAGTCGCATCCATGTTTGTTCTTTGTGTTCTCCATTATGGTAAGGAAAAAGGAAAGAGTGTCATCATTGAAGTTCCGTTAACACATCAGGATATTGCAACACTGATTGGTCTTACCCGGGAGACTGTCAGTGTCGAGATCGGCAAGCTAACAAGAAAAGGTATCCTTACCGATTTAGGCAAGCAGTTTTGCGTGAACGATATTGAGAAGTTGAAGAAAGAAGCGCGGTGGTCAACTGAAGGGTAGGAATTACGTTCTCGTCTCTTTTGTATAGCCCTTTTCGGTATGGTGGAATAGGTAGATTGACGCATTGGCAAATTGGAATCCCACCTCGTTCGTATTGAGTTCCTCGGCACGGAAATGTGCAATCAGCACCTGCATAACGCCGCCGTGACAGACAATAAGAATTGTCTCGTCTGCATGTTTTCTTAGAATCGTTTCCATTGTTTCCATAACGCGCTGTCTAAACAGAGGGAGTGTTTCTCCATGTGGAGGAGAGGAGGTAAGCAGGGTTTCGTCTTCTCGCAATTCCTTCTCAACCTGACTATGTAATTTTCCTTCAAAATCACCAAAAGACCGTTCGTTTAGTCCTACTTCTTGCATGATCGGCTTTTTTAATTTCTCAGTCAGTATTTTCGCTGAATAATACGCCCGTTTGAGCGTAGAACTATAGATTACCGATATGTTAAGCGCGGGTATTTTTTTCGCAAGTGCTGTGACTTGTTTAATACCGGTTGGTGAAAGCGGAATGTCTTTTTGTCCCTGGATCCTTCTTTCCTTGTTCCATGCCGTTTCGCCATGTCTGATAAGAATAATCGTTGTTCTCACAGGGTGATTATAAGGATTTGTCTGAGTCTTGACAAGAAAAGAAATAAACGCTAATATCCCCCTATAGGGGATATCCTTGCGCCACCGCTGAAGCTTTAGCGACACGCGGTCGATAAACTCAGGACGTACGTATGTTTCGACCAAAAGATACACAAGAGAGAATCGTACACCGTTTAAAAATTGCCCGCGGGCACTTGGAGAAAGTGATCCGGATGGCAGAGGAGCAGGAGTATTGTATTGATGTATTGCATCAGTCACAAGCTGTCCAGAAAGCGCTGAAAGAAACAGACAGTGTCATTTTGGAGAACCATTTGAAAACATGCGCATCGGATGCGATCCGCAAAGGTGAAACAGAAAAAGCGGTACACGAAGTTATGGAAGTTTTTAAAAAGAGTCATTGAGGGAAAGGAGAGACGCTATGTGTCCATTTTGTCGTTAAATAAATAATTTACTATGAGTATTGATAAAATCCTTGTGGCTATTCTTAGCCTTGCAGGAATGGCATTTACCTATTGGTTTTTCCTCATGAAGAAGGAAGGGGAAGCAGTAGTCGTGAACACTAATAGTGTTGATATCACCGTAATGGGTGGATACTCTCCTGAAGTTATTTCTATTCCGAAAGGCAAGACGACAACCCTTAACTTTATCCGTAAAGATCCAAGCTCATGTCTTGAAGAGGTAGTTCTCCCGGACTTTAAGATCAGAAAATACCTACCCCTTAACGAGACAACGCCGATTCAAGTGACGCCTAAAGAAAGTGGAACATTTGAAATAGTATGTGGGATGAACATGTTTCATGGAAAGATTATTGTTAAATAAAATTATGAAAAATAACTATCTCGATAAAATAACAAAACTACTGGAACGCACCCATCCCAAACTTGCCTCAGCGTACCACTTGGAATTCAAGAATTGTTTTGGAGCTATAGCAGGGTATATTGATGGCCATATTTTTATAGCATGCGGAAAATTCGGAATTGCGCTTAGACTTCCAAGAGAAGTTCTTGATGATATTTTTAAGGAGAAAGACGTTAAACATCTGAAATATTTCGCAAAAGGACATATTAAAAAAGATTATGCGGTACTCCCAGAACGGATATTGGAAAACAAGCCAGAGTTTCAAAAACTTGTAGATAAGAGCATTCAACTTGTTAATGCATAATCAATACTATGGCAGAAGTAAAAAAATCATTTCCAATTAATGGGATGCATTGCGCCTCTTGTGTCAGGGTAACTGAACGGGCATTAAAAAAGACTCCTGGTGTTAAAGATGCAGTGGTGAATTTAGCAACTGCAAAAGCATCAGTTACCTACGATGCGGATAATTGCACTCCAGAACAACTTGCAGAGTCAATCGCAAAAACCGGCTATACGTTAGAACTTGAAGAGAGAAGCGAAGCAACAATGCAAGAAGAAAAGAAAAAGGAGCTTCAAACGCTCCGAAATAAAGTTGTTGTGAGTTTGGGACTTGGACTTTTGATTCTCTGGGGAAGTTTTCCAGGTCTGATGAATACTGCTCCTGCATTTTTACATAATTTTTGGTTACAGCTATTACTTGCAACACCTGTTCAGTTTTGGGCGGGTTCAGAGTTCTACCGAGCAACTATCCCAGCTTTAAAACATAGAACTGCAAATATGGATACGTTAGTTGCCTTAGGTACCACAGTTGCATATATCTACTCTGCCTTCGTGACATTCTTTCCTAATGTAGTAATGAATTTAGGAATTGAAGCGATGCCATATTTTGATGTTGCAGTGATTGTGATTGGTCTTATTTTATTAGGGAGATACTTTGAGGCAAAAGCAAAGATGGGTACATCGAGTGCTATTAAAAAGCTCATTGGGTTGCAGGCAAAAACAGCGAGAGTCGTTCGAGGTGATAAGGAAATTGATATTCCTATTGATCAAGTTGTGCTAAACGATATTATTCGTGTCAGGCCTGGAGAGAAAATTCCTGTTGATGGAGAAATTTTAGAAGGAGAATCTTCAATTGATGAGTCTATGATTACCGGTGAAAGCATACCCGTTGATAAAGCTAAAGGAGATACAGTCGTTGGCGCAACCATGAACAAATCCGGAACATTTACCTATAAAGCAAGGAAAATAGGATCAGATACGATGCTTGCGCAAATTATAAAGCTTGTCGAAGAAGCGCAAGGTAGTAAAGCACCTATTCAGCGCCTCGCGGATCTTATTTCATCCTACTTTGTTCCAATCGTTATCATGCTCGCATTCTTAACATTTGGTGTATGGTATGTTTTTGGTCCAGATCTAGCATTTCTTTTTGCACTACTCAATACTGTCGCAGTTCTTATTATTGCCTGCCCTTGCGCAATGGGACTTGCGACGCCTACAGCTATTATGGTTGGAACGGGTAAGGGTGCAGAACATGGCATACTCATCAAGGATGCTGAAAGCTTGGAGGTTGCGCATAAAATTAATACTGTTGTTTTTGATAAAACGGGGACACTTACAAAAGGCAAGCCGGAAGTGACAGACATTATCCCAATGTCTGTCATCCTGAACTTGTTTCAGGATCCTAATAAGATGCCAAAGAAGATGCTGAATCAAGCTGAAAGTCCTGCGGCACAGCGTGCGACATGGATTCAGCATGACAAGGAAGAGGTTTTACAGCTTGCAGCCTCAATTGAAAAAGGATCGGAACATTCCTTAGCAGAGGCAATTGTTAACTATGCCCAGGAACATAAAATAATATTAGATCCTGTAGCTAAGTTTCAAGCAATTGCCGGACATGGAGTGGAGGGGTTAATTGGGAAGCAAAAAATATTTTTTGGCAATAGACGATTAATGGATCGTGAGAAGATTGACTATAAAGAAGTTACTGAACAAATTAGCAAGTTAGAGAGTGAAGGTAAAACAGTCATGATGCTTGCTGCTGATAGTAGATTGGCAGGACTTGTGGCAGTTGCTGATACGGTCAAAGATACTGCAAAGGACGGAGTTGCAGCCCTAAAGAAAATAGGTATTGAAGTTGTGATGATTACTGGTGATAACGCGCGGACTGCAAATGCAATTGCAAAAAAACTTGGAATTGATCGAGTTCTTGCGGATGTTCTTCCGGATCAGAAAGAAGCTGAAGTACGAAAGCTACAAGCAGAGGGCAAGAAAGTCGCTATGGTAGGAGATGGGATTAATGATGCGCCAGCGCTGGCAGCAGCAGATATCGGCATTGCAATGGGAACAGGAACTGATGTCGCAATTGAGGCAGCAGACATTACTTTGATCAATAAAGACTTACGATCTGTCGCTTCAGCAATCACGTTATCGAAGAAAACCATGCGAACAATTAAATTGAACCTTTTTTGGGCTTTTGGCTATAATATCATTCTTATTCCAGTCGCAATGGGAGCGTTATATCCGTTCTTTGGTATTCTTCTCAATCCGATTTTTGCATCTGTTGCTATGGCATCATCATCCATATCAGTTGTGTCGAATTCGCTTTTATTACGAAGAGTTAAGATATGAAAAACAAAAATATCTATCTCATAGTCAGTTTAGTAATACTATCTGCAGTCGGTTTCGTTTCGCTAAACTCTCTCAAAAATGAAACTACTAATCAAGCTGCTGTAAAGCAAGAGTTAGTTCCGGCAGATTCCATAACTCATGGTCATGGATTAAGTGTAGATGTGGCTGATCCAAAGAAGGTATATATTGCTACGCATCATGGACTAATGGTACTTACAAATGATAAAGAGCTATATCAAGTAGGAGATAAAAAAGACGATTACATGGGTTTTTCTCCTCACCCTTCAAATTCCAAAATCTTTTTTAGTAGCGGACATCCTGAATCTGGCGGGAATATTGGCTTCCAAAAATCTATAGATGGGGGATTTACTTGGAAGAAAGTATCAGATGGTGTTAACGGACCGGTTGATTTTCATGCAATGGCTGTTAGCCCGGCCAATCCAAATATGATTTATGGTTGGTTTCAAGGAGCATTGCAAAGAAGCGTAGACGAAGGTAAAAGTTGGGAAGTTGCTAGTACTACGAATTTTCCCGTGGTAAACCTATCTGCTGATCCCAAAAATGAAAATGTTGTCTATGCAGCATCTCCTCAAGGACTTATGGTGAGTAGAAATAAAGGGAAAGATTGGAGTAGATTATTAGATGGTTTTGTTTCAACAGTTACTATTAATCCTGAAGATTCTCAAAAAATGTTGTCTTTTTCAGAGAAAAATGGATTAGCAAGAAGTAATGATGCCGGGAAAACGTGGGAAAAGAGTAACGCGAGCTTCTCAGGAGAAACACCGCTTTTTCTCAGTTTTGCCAAACAAAAACCAGACATAGTCTATATTCTAACGGAAAAAAACAGTATCTATAAAAGCATAAATAGTGGGATGACTTGGAACAAAGTTCGTTAGGAGCTATTAAAGCTATGTCAAATGAAACAAAAATAATAGGAGGAATAGGAGGGCTCGCAACACTTGTTCTCCTAATAGGAGGAGTATTTCTTCTCTCTGGAAATGATGCCAAGCAGCAGCAGAAAGAGAACAAGCCATTTATTGGTCAAAAAATTGCAGATATGGGAACAGGTCTTCATGTCAAACGAGGAGCGGAACATGAACCGTATAATTCTAATCCACCAACCTCCGGACCTCATTGGGGAGACGGCGTTGCGGGAGCTGGTATTCATGATAATGTAGTACCAGATGAGTTACTTGTCCATAGTCTTGAGCATGGAGCAGCTATTCTCTGGTATAAGGCTGATTTGCCAAAAGAGCAGGTAGAAACACTGAAAACAATATTTGCTGAGGCCTCAGGTAAAAAAATAATGGTTCCGCGGAAAAATCTTGATGTACCAGTTGCTTTAACTTCATGGAATTATCTGCTTAAGCTCAAGACCATTGATGCAAAGAAAATTAAAGAATTTATTGAAACAAATAATGATCGCGCTCCTGAAAAAGCTCCGATCTAGTTGTCAGCTCATGAATAATATTCGAAAAAAACTGCTCAAGAAATTCATTGGAGAGAGCTACTACTATGTTGCCATCACAAAAAAAAGCATAATCGTCGTCTGCCTTATCATTTTCTTTATTCTACTCACCTCCGCTGGCACGTTTGCCTACTCTCAAGGAAAATTGCAGCCATTTCTCTCCAAAACTGCAATCTGGTTGTATGAGAAGCCGCTCATCGGTACATACATCCAAGCAAAATGGCTGCCCACAGACTATATTCTTTCTCAAGTTCTTCCCATGAAAGGCTACCAGACGAAAATAACCCTTGGTGACATAGTGCAAAAAATGGTTGCAGCAGGTATTATCGACCCGCAAAAACTCAATGAAACATACAAAGCGAGAGGAGGAACACCCCGAGAAATGAAAGAATTATTATCAAAGCCATCTCATACACCAATTCTCGTGACAAAGGAAACAAGCTCATGGCTTATTAACATTCTTTGGCCGCTTGGGCTTTCCAACAAAATGGTTATTAATGAAAAAAGTCCAATAGCTGGCAAAGACGTAGGAAATTTTGCCTCAACAGGTGGCTGGACGTTGGGGAAAGAGGAAAATGGAGGAGCTTATTTTAATTCAGTAGAGCTCATTCAACTATCACAAAATCAAGAACAACGAGTAAAAGCATTGGCAGATAGTATTTATCGTCCTTGCTGCAATAACTCATCATTTTTTCAAGATTGTAACCATGGTTCAGCAGCGCTAGCATTAATTGAGCTTGGTGTTGCGCAGGGGTTACGCGATGATGAAATCTATAAAACATTACTGGTATTTAACTCATTCTGGTTCCCGCAAAACTATACAGAAACTGCTTTGTATTTCCAGTATGCAAAAAACACGGTATGGGACGATATAGATCCCAAACTTCTTTTATCAAAAGAGTACTCAAGCGCGAGTGGATGGATTGCTAGCGTGGATATCCCAGCACAGAAAATCCCAAATCTTCTTCCAGCACTACAAAGTGGCGGAGGTTGTTCTGTATAGAGGCAACAAGTATGCAGCATTTCGACCTATCCATGTCTATATGGTATACTTTTAGTAACTCCAATATAAAGACTTATGAATTTATGGGTAGTTTTTACAACTGGACTCTTCGCTGGGGCACTGACTTGTCTTGCGGTACAGGGAGGATTGCTTGCAACCAGTATTGCGCAACGCGAGGAAGAAAAGCTTAAGGACAAAACAAAAAAAACCGGCAGTGCACTTCCGATCCTCTCTTTTCTCATCGCCAAGCTCGGTGCGTATACTATTCTTGGATTCCTTCTTGGATGGTTTGGTTCTCTCTTTCAGCTTTCGCTTACTGCAAATATCATTCTTCAACTCGCAGTTGGTATCTTTATGGTCGGAACAGCACTCAATCTTTTGAATGTCCACCCTATATTCCGTTATTTTGTTATTCAACCGCCTCGATTTCTTACTCGAATGGTGAGAAATCAATCGAAAAGTGGGGATTTCTTCGGTCCTGCTATTTTAGGAGCGTTTACCGTATTGATTCCGTGTGGGACAACGCAGGCGATGATGGCACTCGCAATCGCATCTGGTAATTCCTTATCTGGTGCCACTATACTCTTTGCGTTTGTGCTAGGCACATCGCCTCTATTTTTCATACTTGGCTATATGGCAACAAGACTTGGAGATACGATGCAGAAGCAATTTATGAAAGTAGCAGCATTCGTACTTATTCTTCTTGCTGTATTTAATATAAATAATACATTAGCGCTCGCAGGGAATACGCTTACTCTTGAGAGTATTTGGACAAATTTTTACTGCGCTGTGAGCTTTTGTGACAGAGATTTTGGGCCATCTGCTGCGCAAGCTGCTGCACCGGTGACAAATACAACTATAAGTATTGAGAGAGATGGTTATAACCCAAACAACCTCACTGTTAAAGCGGGTTCTCAAGTAACGCTTAAATTAGTCAATAATGGCGGTGGCGGATGTACACAAGCGTTTACTATTCCAAAACTCGGTGTTCAAAAAGTTATACCCTTAGGGTCATCTGATACTCTTGCTTTTACAGCACCAAGTGAGCCTGGAGAATTACCATTTATGTGTAGCATGGGGATGTATCGGGGGGTGATCGAGGTAATATAATATGGCGAAAAAAGCTGTATTAAAAATAACCGGTATGCACTGCGCCAGCTGTGCAATGAATATTGATGGCGATTTGGAAGATCTTGTCAAAGGTGTCAAGAGCGCAAAAACAAGTTACGCAAAGCAAGAATGCGAGGTTGAATTCGAGGAAGAGGTGAAGATTGAACAGATCATTACGCAAATAAAAGAAACAGGGTATCAAGCAGAAGTAGCGAAATCCTCCTAACAACCGCAAGCCTAGCGCGACAATAGAGCTATACTATATAATACAGACAACGTATGGATCTACCAGAATCAAGTGACTCACACGCGCTTTCTCCGCTTGCCGATGTTGTCATCACATCTTTTGAGAAACAAGATATCCAAAACCACGAAAAGAAAATAAAAGTAAACCCCGTCGTTTCAAAAGTCGCAACGTGGTATGAGAAGCTGCGAAATGCGATGGAGTATCGGGAAGAAGAAGTGGTTCTGCGTGCTGCTATCGAGCGTATCCTCAAGAGGCGGCTGTTGCTCGGAGGGAATGCACAAAATAGCGCTGAACCGCTTGTTCGGGAACTTGTCTGGGCCCGGTATCTGCCAGACAATGCGGTTCCTGAGTCAATCACCCGAAAAGTCGAAGAGTCAATTGATCTGTTCCTCAATCTTCGCTTGAGTATTCTCAAGCAACACAAGCTCCCCGACAATGTCATTAATGAATGGATTTATCATTTGATGTCCTCTGACATTGAGCACGTACTTAATCCAAATAAAGAAAAAGAAGCAATGAATAATTTCATGTATCAAATTCTGAAAGAACACGTAATGATCACTGATGATACCGAAGAAACGAAAAACGCCCAGGTCTATATTGCCGTTCGCCGCTCTTTTTCTCGGGATGATATCGCATTTTTACGCTACCACCTGTTCAAGCTCTATTTTGGCCGTCTCACGCAAGAAAACGCAGAAGAGGTCGCAACAGAGTTTCTTGACGGATATAAGGAAATTGTTCGGCAGCTAAAATATGTTCGCAAGGAAAAAATCTATACGTATGTCAAGAAACGTACCGCAGCCTTCTTCATTCTTGAGGATATTATGCGCGAGCACCAGGGGAAGAGTAGGGAGCTGATAAAAAATAACGAAGCGTTCGCATCGGTTGTCTATGATGCGTGTCAGACGCGGTATGACAGTATCCGCTCCAAAGTACGACGGGCGATTGTCAGAAGCGTTCTTTTTATTCTGTTTACCAAGGTAATTTTCGCGTTTGCCATTGAGGGGACGTATGAGCGGATCGTGTATGGGCAGATTCTCTGGCCTTCGATTATTTTGAATACGTCATTTCCGCCGTTAATCATGGTTGTGGTGAGTCTATTTATCAAAACACCGGATAAAGGCAATTCTGAGCGGGTCTTAGGTTATATAAAACAAATACTTTTTGAGGAGCACCCGCAGCTTGGGAATCCGCTTGAGATACAGCAAAAGCCTGAGAAGCAAAAACCGATTGCCTCAATTTTCACTATTTTGTGGCTGTTTGCTTTCTTAACGTCATTTGGCAGCATTATTTATGTGTTACGTCTCTTGCATTTTAATCCGGTGAGCCAGGGAATTTTTATTTTCTTCTTAACGATCGTTTCATTTCTCTCCTACAGAATTAGTTTGATGGCCAATCTGTACCGGGTAGGCGACCGGACGGGACTTGTCACACCATTTGTGGATTTTCTTTTCATGCCGGTTATTCGGGTCGGCCGTCAATTGACGCATGGCATTTCACAGATTAATATACTGCTTTTCATTTTTGACTTTATTATCGAAACACCGTTTAAAGTCATCTTTGCATTTTTTGAGCAGTGGTTCCTTTTCCTGCATTCAAAGCGGGAAGATTTAGAATAAATGAAAGACTTCGTCCAAAAATATATTTTGTATATTGCCTGGATTGAATCGCTGCTTGCCACACTCGGCAGTCTTTTTTTCAGCGAGGTGATGAAGCTGCCTCCTTGTGTGCTTTGCTGGTATCAACGAATTGCGATGTACCCGCTTGTTGCGATTCTTGCTGTTGGCATCTTGCGGAAAGATAAAAAAGTCTACCAATATGTCTTGCCTCTCAGCATCACCGGATGGGTGATTGCACTCTACCATAACTTGCTCTATTACAATATTCTTCCAGAAAGCGTTGCCCCTTGTACGCAGGGAATATCCTGCACGGTAAGGCTCATCGAATGGTTCGGATTTGTGACGATACCGCTGATGTCCTTTTTTGCTTTTAGCGTAATTACTGTTTGCATGTTTCTTCTAAAGCGCTATAATAAGACATCAAAATGACACAAGAAGTAAAAATTATTGCCGGTATCGCAATCGTTTCTGTTGCGCTTCTCATAGGCGCTGCGTTTCTCATGGGTAATCCGCAAGCACAAAAGCCGCAAGTTTCCGAAAAAGCGGATGCAAAACTGCTCATGCGAAGTAATGCGCATGAAACAGGCCCGAAAAGTGCGAAGGTAACGATTGTGGAATTTGCCGATTTTCAATGCCCGGCATGCGGTGCTGCCCACCCGGCACTGAAGCAAGTCCTTGAGCAATACAAAAACGATGTTCGTTTCGTCTTTCGCCATTTTCCTCTCCAGCTGCACAAAAATGCAAAGCAAGCGGCACGGGCAGCTGAGGCGGCAGGAGCAGTGGGCGGAGGGAAAAAGTTTTGGGAAATGCATGATATGATTTTTGAAAACCAAGCCGAATGGAGCGAGCAAGGCAACTCAAGCGAGATATTTCTCAAATATGCCGAGAAACTCAAGCTCGATACGGCAAAATTTAAAGAAGCCATGGAATCAAATACGTTTGATCAAAAAATCCAGGCAGATCAGAATGACGGCATTACCCTTGGCGTGAATTCAACACCGACATTTTTCATCAATCAGGAAAAGTATGTCGGCGTGCTCAGTTTTGATACCTACAAAGACCTCATAGAAAAGACAAAAAAGCAGTAACTTTTTAGTAAGTAGCTTGACAGTTTGAAGCAGAAACTGCTACTATAAATCTCTTATGGCAGACGTAACCTTTACCGATTCATCATTCGATGCAGATGTCCTGAAAAGCGATTTGCCGGTTGTTATCGACTTCTGGGCACCGTGGTGTGCGCCATGCCGTATCGTGACGCCAATTATTGAGGATCTTGCTACAGATTATGCAGGAAAGGTGAAGGTAGGAAAGATGAACGTTGATGATAATCCGCAGACTGCAGGAAATTTCGGTGTTATGAGTATCCCGACGATTCTCGTATTCAAAGGCGGTAAGCCGGTAAAAAGTATTGTTGGCGCACAGGGAAAAGAAAGTTACAAAAGAGCAATTGATGAAGTGCTTTCTTCATAAGTCAAAGGTCAAAAGGCAAAAGTCAAAATTGCAATGCAATAGTAAAAAGTTTTGAATTTTATCTTGTATTTTTGAGTTTTGACTTCTCACTTTTGACTTTTTTACTATGTACGATGTTGTCATCATTGGATCCGGTCCGGCAGGCCTCACAGCAGCTATCTACACGACCCGCGCAAACTTAAAAACCCTAGTCATTGCGGGAGATCGATGGGGTGGGCAGCTCATGCTTACCTCACTTGTTGAGAATTATCCAGGATTTCCTGAAGGAATCCAGGGCCCTGACCTGATGATGAATATGCGCAAACAAGCGGAGCATCACGGAGCAGAGATCCTTGATAGTGCATTCACAAAAGGGGATTTTACCCGCCTGCCATCGCCTGACGGCGAAGCCAATGGCGGGCAGGCCAAACAACCATTTAAGATATGGGCTGGCGAGAAGGAATATCAAGCAAAATCCGTCATTATTGCCAGTGGAGCAGATGCCAGGTGGCTTAATGTTCCGGGAGAAAAGGAGAAAATCGGCCGTGGCGTTTCAAGTTGTGCAACTTGTGATGCAGCTTTTTTCCGGAAAAAAGTTGTCATCGTTGTAGGGGGTGGGGATAGCGCGATGGAAGAATCCCTCGTTCTTTCCCGTGTTGCAACGCAGGTCACCCTTATTCACCGTCGGGATTCCTTCCGTGCAAGTCAAATCATGCAGGACAGGGTAAAAGAGACACCGAACATCAAGATTTTATTTAATAGTGAAATAACTGAAGTACAAGGGGAGATGAAGGTTGAGAAAGTAAAAATAAAGAATATTCCATCAGGTGAGGTGACAGAAATGCCGGTTGACGGCGTCTTTGTGGCGATTGGACATATCCCAAACACGAAAGTGTTTGAGGGAATCGATCTTGATGAGCAAGGCTACGTGAAAGTGGCGAATCATTATCATACAAATGTCGAAGGCGTGTTTGTTGCAGGAGATGTGCATGATCGGGCGTACCGCCAGGCAGTAACTGCCGCAGGATTTGGTTCAGCCGCAGCATTGGAAGCAGAGCGCTGGCTCGCAAAACAAGCAAAATAGATTATGGAACCTCAACCTCCAGAACAAGGAAAGCCAACACCAGAGCTTGTCCATTTAAATCAGGATTTTGCACTCTTTGCCCCACACAGACTTGTGCAATGGCAAGTACCAGGTGTAGGAGTGCAACTCTCACAATCCTCAATTGAGTTAAGTCCTGCTGCCAGCATGCTAGACTTGTCACCTATTCCGATAACTTTTCTTACTGAAGCACCTGACATGTATTATAGTAGTAACCTTGTTTTTACACCATTTGATCATGAAAAAGGTTTGATAATAACAGAGAAAGACTATAGTGAAGAACGACTTACGAAGACATGGGAGGAAGCAGCTAAAATGTGGCCAGCAGAGTATCCGCTGCTTTTGGGATCTCATAGCGGTATGCTTGATGAGTTAGCAAGGAGAGGATTACGAACAAGTGATAATCTTATCGCGCAATTCACTCCAGCTATGCAGGAATTTGTCCAAGGGTTGCGCCTTCTCATTTTCTTCCCTGGTTTTACTTTTGAAGGAGTGCCTGATAGGGATGAGATGGGTGAAGGGAGACTTGAATTTAATAAGTTTTATCCATTAGATTGGGGACCATTTAAAGAGATAAAGGATCATTTTTTTCCTTATTCTTTTCCTTTACATGAAGGTGCACCTATGGCCATTCCTGAGGGCGAAAGACTACAGCAGATTCGAGGGAAATTTATCTATAGGCAAAGCAAGGCAACAGAAGAAGATACTCAGTCATAACATACTTTTCTTTATAGCCTAAAACGACCTATTGACAAGGCTAGGCCCCTTTGATAAGATAGCTGGTACAAACCGAAGCAACACGTTTTTATGATACTTATTTCAAACGCATAACTCTTTAGCCTACGTCACGGCTATTTTGTCTTCGAAAACGGTTTTTCCGGTTTGTTTAACAATTAACACCTTTGCTGCAGGTTACATTTGCAAGCTGTTGGTCATTAGGGATTAGTCATGTGCAATACGCTAGTAACTTACGACTGCAGTAGTATAAATGGGCCGCCCTATGGGCGAGCCTCGCTAAAAGCGGGCCGGTAGCTTAGTTGGTAGACTCGCCTTCGCTAAAGCTACGGCGGAGCAAGGCGCAGAAATGCGGGCTCGTAGCTTAGTTGGTAGAGCGTCGCTTTTGCACAGCGAAGGTCGGGAGTTCGAATCTCCTCGAGTCCACCGCGTCAAACGCGGGCGCACCCGCGTACGACGCGGCTGCGCACGCAGACGAGTTTGCAAGGTGATCGCGTTCGATCGCGTCAGACGCGACTAACCACGTTTGACGTGGCGCACACTGTAAATATATTTAGTCTTTACTTTTTGAAACGTCAGACGTTTCAAAACCAACTATATATAAAGGGTTGTGGTTTGAAGCAAGCCCCCTAGTTTAGAGGGGGTTTACTCCAGATCATAATAATTATTTAACAATTTGAGCGACAAGAGTGTTCTTTGCATTCGCAAAGAATCCTTGACCCCCCTTCGCTCCGATAAGATCGGAGCTTCGGAGGGGTCTGCATCGCGAATTGTGGATACAATTGGCTCTTTGACAAGTGAAGAGAAGAATTTTTTAACCCCGATCTAATCGGGGTGAATATCTACTCATAATGCTGACAATGGATGCCTAGGAGGTTTTGACCGAGGAAGGACGCACACGGCGGCGATACTCGTCGGGGAAGTGCCACGAACTTTTGATCCGGCGGTTTCCGAATGGGGCAACCCCCCTGCCTTTGGCAGGGAGCCAACCGTAAACAATTTCGATTTATCGGAATAATAGCGGTTGTGTAGGGTACGGCGTGAACTGAAACATCTTAGTAACGCCAGGAAAATAAATCATTACGAGATTCCGTAAGTAGCGGCGAGCGAAAGCGGATGAGCCTAAACCACAATTTATTGTGGTGTTGCAGGGCAGACGATATTCGATGTGTCATATGTAGCAGAAGTGTTCGGAATAACACACCAAAGGGAGTGATAGTCTCGTATGCGAAATGTATGACACCGATAGTTTGTTCCTAAGTACCATGGAGCACGATTTAAACTCTGTGGGAATCTGGGTCGACCACGATCCAAGGCTAAATATCAGAACCTACCGATAGTGAACGAGTACCGTGAGGGAAAGGTGAAAAGC
>JACQKR010000002.1 GCA_016204425.1 Candidatus Levyibacteriota bacterium | reverse complement strand
TTTTCACTTTGCACTTTAAACTTTTAACTTACTCAGCAGAACTCACAGACATTATTATCCTTATTCTTGTGTTGTTCTTTTTTATGACAGTTTTTGCATGCAAACGATGCGCCTCTGAGGAGGACGACGCCGTCTTTCATTAAGATTTCTTTACCGCATTTAACGCATTTCCGTTTATCCATAAAACCAAAAATAGCTCAATAGTCACATGATTACATAGCTAACTATTAAACTATCTAGCTATTTTAACTATTCCTATTTATATTCTACAATAATTTGATCGTTATCTGTCCAGATATATTCTAACCCCTCTGCTTTCTCTTTTCCATTTACGAATACTCTGAGAGAGGGTGTAGCATTGTCCATACAGGATTGAGGAAGTGCGTAGTTGATTTCGTGTAAGAATGCGCGGGTGGTCAGGAGGGAACTGTCAAGTGGTTTTCTCGTCTTCGGGTCGACGCGTAAGCGAGCGTGCCAATGAATTTTGTTCTGCTCTTTGTGTGTATGCTGGTGATCCAGCCGTCCGGCGTCTTTCGGTAGAAAAACATTTTTTCCGCACACATGCATCGTGATATCTGCATGAACGTGCTTGGACGATTCGCATACAGTATTCTCGTTATTACAGATAAAGAATTCTTGATAATTCTCTTCGGAGCTTTTAAACGCATATACGGAATATCCAAGAAGAGCTATTATGATAATAATGACTGTTACGTAGATCAGCTTTACAACTGGGGATTGTTTCTTTGCCCGTTTTTTCTTCGATTGTTTTTTCATATATTCACCAAATGATAAGGATTGCCACGCTAAAGTAAATAAGCAGACTGATGATGTCTTGAATAATCGTTGTAAATGGGCCTGCTCCTAATGCCGGGTCAGTGTGCTCTTTGAATAATATTTCAGGAATGACAAGAGAGAGGACGGGTGCAATCGTGATATTCAGAAGCATTGCAAGGCCGACCGTCAGTGCAACGTTGCTTTGGTGGAGCCAAAAATATGCAAACCCCCCAATAAGCAAGCCAAAGATAATGCCAAGACAAATTCCGATAAATAGTTCTTTGAGCAAGTAACTGATGAAGCTGCCTTTGAGTGTTCCGATGTTCCGTACATAGATTGTTTCTGTTTGTGTACCCACCGCATCACTCAAATACACGATAATTGGGACAAAGAACGCAAGACTAATGTTTCTGGCAAGAACGTCTTCAAACCGCGCGACAATATATGTTGCCACCATGCCGCCCAGGAGTCCTGCGATGAGCCAGGGGAGTCGTTTTTCGACTAAAATTGCGAGTCTCTCGCGGGTGTCATCGATAAGCGTGACTTTTCTTTCCACATAAAAATCATACTAGCTCTTCAAGAAATTCACAAATAATTTTGAGGATGAAGATTACTCCCAGTGCGGGTTAATACTGAGTGAATCCTGTTGGATTACCAATAAATGGCTGAAAGTCACTATCTTTTCGTGCAAGACCGACAATATAAAACGGTCTTCTGCCTAGTGTCTCTGAGTCTGCAATAAGGATCGTTTGGAGATACTCATCAGTCAGTTGTTGCAATTTCTTAGGGCTTCGATAGTGTTGAGGAACTGTATTTTCTAATTTTCCTTTCCATTGGCTGATAAATCTTGGAAGAATCGGATCTTTGATTGTTGCCAAGACGACACCATTTCTTGTTAGTGCTTCTGAAGCGCTTTTTGCAAATGCCCTCACTTGTTCATCATCCAAAAAGTCTAGTGTCCGATCAAGAATCAAAACATCGACACTTTCGTGAAACCGCATATCCTCAAGTTGCGCTTGCTTGCGATGATAATAGTCATGTATTTCTGTTGGGATATGGTCCGTTTGTAGGCGCATGAGACGGTTAGGATTGGTCAGCTCAAATAGTGGTTCGAGATTTTGATCCATGAAGATATGAGTGTCATCAGGATGTGGATGGATCTCGCGAGTCAGCGCAAGAAAATTTTCAGGGGTTGGTACGGCTGGGTGGAAGCCACCGAGAACAAACGTGAGAGGTGTATCTTCCGATAAGAAGAGAGGATTGCCGCTTTTTAACCTCCCAAACGCTCTTCTATAGGCATACTCCTGCGTGCCAAGAGACACAAGATCCTCCAGTTGGTAATAGCTATCGTATTCCATAACAGGTTTGTATTGTAGCAAAAATAACGGACAAAATCAAAACTATAGGATTAGATTTGAAGTATTACTTGACAGCGGGAAAAATTCACACTACGATCAATTATATAGCTATGAAGCGAGTCGCGACATTTTCCGCAGTATTTCTCACGGGAGTCATGGTGACCACTTCTCTTGCCTTCGCAATCACGACCACGCCATCTCCGACAGGCACAATAAAAGAAAAAGTGAAAGCACAAGCGTGTGCACGGGCGACGAAAAAAATTGAGAGGATTATAACCCAATCTGAATCAAGGCTTACCAAGAGGCAAAATTATGTCACAAAGAGAAAAGCAAAGATTGATGAGCAGGTAAGTAAGCTCAAGGCAAAGGGGGCAGATACAACGGCATTGGAGGAGGCGGCAACTCAGTTGAAAACCTTGCTTGATACATGGATTTCAGACTATAGAGCATTTATTGATGATCTGGAAGAAACAAAAGATTTCACTTGCGGGGATTCTCAGGGAAATTTCAAAAAAGCGCTTGATGAGGCACGAGCCAAGAGGAAGGTTGTGAAGCAATCGGGAGATGCAGTGAGAAAATATTATAGAGATTCCTATCGACCTGCCTTCCAAGCGGCACGAAAAGCATTACTTACAAAATTACAGGAAGCCCGCAAAGAAGAATTAAAGAAGCGATTAGAAGAGAGGAAAAAGCAAATCCAAGAAAGAATTGACAAAGCAAAAGAACGAGCACAAAATAGAAAGGAAGGCGCGACAAAAACACCGACACCGACAGTCGCACCGACAGCGACACAATAAGCTATGGCAAGAAAACAGTTTTATCATAAAAAAGAACATCGAAGCAGGTTTTATCTGTTTTTCCTCATGGCAGTTGCGGTAGTTGCTTCTCTTGCAGCTTTCGGGTATATCAAATCGGTGCAGGAATCCAACGTTCTTCCAGCGATGAGTTATAACACAACCACTGACAGTATTCCGCAAGACGCGGACATCTTCTCTGATTTCGGGTCGTTTTATGCGGAAGACAGTGTCGATGAACTCAATTTCCCCGGTATCTAGCTCCATACTTCGCTATCTTGAAAATAAGAAGCGCCCCCGTCAGCAAGCGTATAAAATTTCAGTCATATCTAATTAGTAAGTGGTTTAACGCATGCGATTTATTTGTTGAATTTATTACCAATATACTAGTATA
>JACQKR010000005.1 GCA_016204425.1 Candidatus Levyibacteriota bacterium | reverse complement strand
ATTATGTCTATATTCTCATCACACAAAAGAAATACGAGGGCGTATTCAACCAGATCTACCCGACCTTCACCCCGATATAGAATAATTGATTTTCTCCGTAATGAGAGAGTAGAATGAAGCATTATGCAAGAGAGACGATCTACTCCACGGGAAGTTCTTGCCGCGATCCCAAATGAAAGATTTGTACCAAGGGCTGCAAGAAAGGTGCTAAAAGCACAGGCAGGAGAAAGACCAAGGCAGGTTGAAAAACTTGTCGAAATATTAGGAGATATTGGTAGACAGGTACTAGATGTAAAGCCATATGAATCAAATGCGTTCAAAAATGTCACTCTTTTAGTAAGTGAGGTTGATGTCGATGCTCTTGTTGCCAGACATTTTGGAGCAGACTATCCAGATGGGACAACTGACCCTACTCGAAGAATTACCCATGTAATACATCAAGGATTTAGCCCGCCCGGTTTTGGTCACAGTGGCACTGCTTTACCGATGGTGCAGGAAAGAGTGATGAGCTTAATGCCGCCTGAAATCTACCAGCTGCAAAAAGGTCAACCCGCACCAGAAGCAAGGGTAATAGTAACGACTCTGCCAACAGCTACTGGCAATCGTGTAACAACGGAATTTGTTGAAGCTTTGGAAAAGGAGGGACTAATGCCACTTGCGCGCGAATTTGCTAGTGTAACTGTTGATTATACAAAAGATGCTCCAGAAAATCATGAAGTCGTTTTTGAAGGCGTATCACAAGGAACTGTTACTGCCGATGGCGCATACAGATCACTGCCGGATGATAGAAAAAAGAATATAAGGCTTTTACTTTATGCGCCTGTTGCAAATCACGCCGAAAGCGAAGACAGAGAAGCCGATGAAAGACAGCTGATCCTTGGGTATTTTAGCGAAATGGGAGAATCAATCGCAGATGGCAGTTTCTTAAGAGCTGTCGCAGAACATCTTGATCTAAATAGAGAGCTCCTTAAGGTATTGAAAGCAAATGACCTTAATCCTCACATGTCCTTGCAAGATTTGGGATTGAAGTATCGCGCAATGATAGCAATTATTGCTGCCTTAAAAAAGGGCGTCACATTTAGCAAAGACGCGCCTGCACACCTTGTCCGTCCAAGAAGGGACAGACTCATTCGCTACTCAAAAGAGGTTGAGGACTGGGCAGAGAAAAAATTGGAAGAAGGAAGTAGGTTATTAATGCGAAGAAGCGGAAAAGCAACTGAAGTTTTTGTAGAAGGAAGGCATATGAGTGATGGAATTCGTCCCATCCGCTGGGTAGGCATAGTTGATTTTGCCCAAAACAGATAAAGCAATAGTTTAGCACTACATAGTGCTATACTTTGGAACAATAAAACGCAACTCTGCTATAATCTTCTCCTTATGTCGGCAGAACAAGAAAAACATAGGAGCGGACTAGCGGAAGAAGGAAGGCAAGAGCCAGAACTAAAAGTAGTATTAACGACTAATCCAGCGATCAATGAACTCGCAAGGCGTTTAGCGCTTCCGATAAATTGGTCTGCTCTTACGGATTACGTTCGGATAGACATCACGCTACGGCAACTACAACGCCTGCCACATGACCCTGGTTTTTTTGCAGAGGCTATTGTTGATATGGAACTTGATCGACTTATTAAGGATGGTTACGAAGTTTTCACATCCCCAATTCCTCCGGGAACACATGTCGATAGATTTATATTCAGCAAAAAAGAAAGCGGAAAATTCGGTCGAACTATTGCTAGATGGGAACAGTCCGGGAAGAGAACGTATAGCGTGGAGTATGATAACATTGCGACAATAGGAAGAATATTGGGGGTAATGGATGTAACAATAACAAGCAACCAGAATACATTTAACAGAGCGACAAGAAATAGTCATATTAACCGCATTTTCAGACCCCTGCAGGAGCATTCCGGTCCTGTTCCGTTTTTCTTTCTTCTCATAGGCACCAGAGACACTGTGCACGGAAGAGAACCACAAGAAGCATTTCAAAGAAACGGAGGCATTCTTGTTGGATTAGACACGACAACGGGGGAATATAGGGAAAACGTCAGGAAGATTACTAGGGATTTAAACGGAAGATATTTTGGATTATCTGAACAGCAGAATCGGATTACTGAATAGCCAGCATGCGGTTGATGCCGACTTTTGCCTTTTTGGCAGTTGATTTTTGGATATGCACGAATTGCTCATCCTGATAGGGCTTCATTGGGTCACAGCAATCATTGCATAATACAATCTCCATTTTGTCTTTTTGCAGAGATGCCAAAAGTTTCTCAAAGGTATTTGCTTTCATAAAGCGACAAACCGCTTTCATCGAGACAGGGAGAAATATTTTGCCGGGTATTTCTTTTCTGAGTCTGTAGATCATACCTTTTTCCGTTGCGACCAAAATCTTTTTTGCTTTTGTCAGCTTTGCTCGCTCGATCATCTGCTCGGTTGAGAGAAAATACGCTTTGCCCTGGGGAATTTTGCCCTCCTGGAGTTTTATAAGACACGACGCAGCACACCCACACTCTGGATGGATCATCAGCTCTGCGTCAGGATGGTCAAGCATGGCAATCTCCGATGCATCAGGCCCGATCAGCTCATGCACATAACACGCAGACCAATATTGTCCTTTTCGCACATTGTAGACTTCAATCTGATCCCACGTCAGGTTTACTCCTTGTTTGGCAGCCAATTCCAACGCCCGAACCTTCATCACATGACCGAGGAATTTATCAGGCAAAACAAGAATTTTCTTCCCGGGATTTTTCTTCGCCGCTTCGACAATAATCTTATCGGTGTTACGAGAGGTAGAAATATAGTCGCTTATTGATTTTGTGAATGCATCACTGTTGATATATGTAACCAGGAT
>JACQKR010000004.1 GCA_016204425.1 Candidatus Levyibacteriota bacterium | reverse complement strand
GCTTCGACTCGTCCGGGCCTTTTTGCCCGACATACTTGGCATGCTTCTTCTTATAATACGGTACTTCAGCAGGGCTGGTGAGCTCTTCAAAGGATACGGAACAAATCCGCATGCCGGGATAGAGGGCAACTGCCATTTTGCCCATGTTTGCCAGCTCTAACGTGATATGTCCTCTGAATCCGCATTCTATATTTGCAGCGGTTGAGTGAACAACAATACCGAGCCTTCCAATACTCGACCGCCCTTCAAGCCTTCCAGTCAAATCATCAGGAACCTCGAGATACTCCTGTGTTATTCCTAAAACAAAGTCTCCCGGCTGGATAATAAAAGGCTTGTTGTCCTCAATCTTGAATTCTTTGGTAAAATCCTCCCCTTCTTTTCTGTTAAAAGGATCGATATACGGCTGGCGGCTATGTTCAAAAACACGAAATGCATCACCTAAACGAAGGTCTATAGAGCAGGAGCTCAGTTGCGTTGCGTAATCAATCGAAGGGGTAATAATAATCCGTTTACTTTCCAGCGCTTTTTTCAAATCCCGATCGGACAATATCATACGTTCGAATACCTCAGTATGATCCTGAGCACATGTCGAAGGATCATGTTCATGAGTATAGCATGATAAATACTATTTCGTACACGGGTAATCCTGTAACTATTCAGTTTTCTCCAACAGGTTGTCATCGCGAGTCCCGCCTTGGCGGGATGTGGCGATCTCATGACCTGCGGGATTGCTTCTCCGTCAGCTGACGAATCGCAATGACATTTTCATCGGAAAGAACTGAATAGTTACGCAGGATAATATTGACAAAGTGCATAACCTCAAGTACGCTAGTAGTTGATGCAAAATCCGTTTGTTAAAATATGGCAATTTGTTTCATCAGGAAATCACGCTCGTTTGCTAGCAGTTCTTAGCCTCATTATTCTTATTGCCGGCGTTGGTGTCGGCCTTCGCGCAGCACAGGAACAGCAAAATCAGCAATCAAGAGCAGCGACCTCTGCTGATCTTGTGATTACCGATATGTACCTCACCGATGTTAATGGAAACAAAAAAAATGCGTTTGCGATTAACCAGGACATTTATGTCGTTGTGACGTACAAAAACCAGGGCGGCGAAGCAACAACATCCCCTGATAATCTCGTTCTCAGCCAAATCTATAGCAACAAACAAAGCGCTGTGGCGGTCAATACAACATCGGATATTGGCATGTTTATGAGAAATGGCCTCTTCGGTGCAGGATATATAAAAACATATGGCTCGTATCCATCACACGAAAATCAAGGATTTTTCCATGGAGTAAAGTCATGGAAAAAATCATCATCCGGAAGATACTACGCCCGGGCATTTATTAACTACAACAACGTCGCGACAGAATCAAATTTCGGAAATAATCAGTTTGTCGTTACGTATACAGTCGGCACTGCACCCACTATCACCAACACCCCGACACCAACGACTCGCCCCCTCCCGACAATAAGCGACGGAACAGGCGGAGCATTCTGCCTGACAAATACCGGTGTCGATACGATGCTTGTTGTCGATAAGTCAGGCAGCATGAATAACGCAACAAGTACGAGCGACTCCACCCCCAGAATACAACGGGCCAAAGAAGCGGCAAAGGGATTTGTCGATCTTCTTGCTTCGCATAACGCAACGCCAAAACATCACATTGGTGTCACCAGTATTTCATCACAGTGGACGACAACATCAAAATATACCTGGCTCGAGGAACCGCTCACCGAAAACTATACCAACGTCAAAACCGCAATTAACGATATTGTTGTTGCGGGAACAACCTGTATTCAGTGTGCGGTCAGAACCTCAAATGAAGAATTTAAGGCGCATGGACGATCGGGTTTGAAAAAAGTCGCTATCTTACTCACCGACGGCGGTGCAACCCGCGCGATCGATGACGTATCGCCATATAGTGCTGCTGAGGCAGAGGCGGGAGCACTGAGTGAAATTCTCAAAGGATTTCACGAACAAGGCATCGTGTATTACACTATTGGCTTTGGTACAAATGTCCGAACGGAATTTCTGAAAAAAGTCGCTGAGGAGACAGGTGGAAAATATTACTTTGCTCCAGACGCGAATGGCTTAGATGAAATCTTTGTACAGATTTCTGCAGTCATCGCAAAAGGCGAAGTGAATGGGTACGTATTTGGAGATGGGAATGGGAATAAGACGTTTGATGAAACAACTGAGCAAAAACTCGGAGGATGGAGTGTAAAACTCTCAAATGCAGCAACAGGCGCACAGATTGCATTGGTAAAAACTGATGCTGAAGGAAATTATAAGTTTAATAACCTGTGCGATGATGCGTATACGCTTGGCCTGACACTCCAGTCCGGATGGATACAAACAGTTCCTGTCAGTCCGACGATCTATTCTTTCGTCATCGATAATGCAAATGCGGTTACCGAGAGAGCGTTTGGAGTCAGAATCTCGCCTACCAATACACCAACAAACACACCAACCAATACACCAACAAATACCCCAACGAGGACACCAACACCAACTGCAACTCCTACGACTATACCGACATTCCCTCCTACACAAGCGCCGTCGGCAACACCGACGAACACACCAACGCCAACAATTACCCCAACACCTGAACCAAACGCAACGTTACTCAAGTTTACCGTGTTCCTGCATGGCATTGGCGCAAGTGGCGATAGTCCAAACCCGACAGGATCACAGTCAAGCAATAAGAATCCTCTGCATCCGGAACGGCCATTAAATGTCGAACTTTTCAACAGTTCAAACCAGCTCGTCGAACAAAAATCAGGAACAATGATTTATGACCAGGCAACCGGAAACTTCAAAGGAACCGTGAGTATGGGTATTCTCTCAAGCGGCAACTACAATGTGAAAATCAAAACAGACATGTATCTAAAACGACGGATTGGCGGGATTCAGACAATTACTGCCGAGCAAACAAATACGATGCCTGAAGTAACACTTATCGCAGGAGATGTGAACAATGATAATGTCTTAAATATCCTTGATTACAACATGATCATTGGCTGCTATAGCGATTTCCTTCCTGCAAAATCGTGTGACCCGCAGAAAAAAGCCGCAACAGACCTCACGGACGACGATAAAGTCAATCAATTTGATTACAACCTTTTCATTCGTGACCTTTCTGTACAAAGCGGAGATTAAGTACGATACGCCTATTGCAAATTAAAAAATAGAGTACCTATAATGGAATAAGCTATGTCAAAAAAAACGCTAGGACTTATTGGAGGATTGCTCGTTGTTACTGTCGTGTTGCTCGTGATTGCCCTCTCAACTGAAAGAAAGAAACTGCCGACAATACCAACTGAAAAAGTCACACCGACACCAATTGCGCACACATTTCTTTCTCTTTCTCCAAATCCTGTAACGGTGAGTCAAAACGGTGCTGGAAGCGTTGATGTCATAATTGACACTGACAAGGATAAGGCCTCTGGATACCAGCTTGAAATGACCTATGATCCGGAAGCACTAACAAATGTCCAAATCAAACAAGCAGGATTATTCGCAAATGCGCTTCCACTGACACCAATAAACAAAGTAGATCAGGCAACAGGACGGATAACTTTTGCTGTTGGTATCTCACCTGCTCAAGACTCAATCGCTGGAAAGGGCACAATTGCGACAATTACGTTCAATAAAAAACCCGGCACTTCGGAATCACAAACGACAATTCAAATACTCCCCCAAACAGTCGTCACAGACCTTGAAAGATCATCATCTGTCTTAAAAGAGAGCTCAAATACGACGATTCTCCTCTCCTCACAATAATCCTCCTTGACAGCGCTTCCAATTGTTTATACGCTAGAACTTAGCACGAACTCGTGCGATGTATGTCGTTTCTACAAAATAGAAAACACGTATTCTTCATTGTTCTCTTATTACTTGTCTCTCTGCCTGTTATTCTTCTTGGCATCCGGAATAGTACGGAAAACAGAAGTAAGGCGCAACAGGCGACAACACTTTCACTAGTTCCTGCCGGGCCTGTTCAAAAAAACATTGGAGATACGTTCACGCTCGATGTCATGGTCAATCCCGGAGTCAACCTTGTTTCCTTTGTGAAAGTACTTATTCAATACGATGCCACAAAATTTCAGGTCAGCTCCGGCGGATTCGCCATCAATCAAGAAGCATTTCCTGCAACATTGGAAGGACCAAGCTATACTCCCGGGCTCATAACAGCGTCCGTATCAATCGGCAATGACGTATCGAAAGTCGTCCAGACGCCGACCCGCGTTGCGACAATTACCTTCAAAGCATTGGCATCAACAAACGGCACAGCATCACAAATATCGTTTGATACCCAATCAGAAATACTTTCAGTCGCACCTAGCGAACAGGCAGCTGAAAATGTTCTTGCGAGCACCCAGCCAGCACTTGTTACCGTCCAGGCAGCACCGACAGCTACTCCTGCCCCCTGCTCTCCGACAGGTGGAAATGGTGGCAATGCATATGGCGGAACCGGAGTAACGGTACGCGGTGGCGATGGCGGAACCGGAAGCTCGACAAACGGCGTCTGTAAACCCGGAACAAACGGGGTGAATGTCGATGCAAGTAATTACTGTGCTACAAAAAGTATTGCTCTTTCCTGGTCGCCGACAAATACTGCAACCTACTACAGACTCCTTATCGACGGTGTGCAAGTCCAAAACGGAACGGGTCTTTCCTATGCGGCAACCAACTACTCAGTTGGCCCGCAACATACCATTATTCTCTATGCCGGCAATACAACCGTTGGAGATTTCAACCCAAGTACGGGAGGTTATTTCCAAATATCAAGCACTGCCTGCGCAACCCCTACTACTGCGCCAACAAAAACGCCAACACCAAGCCCGACTCGCACGCCGACTCCGACTCCCCTCCCGCCAACCATGACCTTCACTGCAAACCCAACGACAATTGGTGCAAATAGCGCATCCACCCTGACATGGACAACAACCAACGCCACATCCTGCACAGCATCGGGCGGCTGGGCTGGCAGCAAAGCAACATCAGGAAGTCAGTCAACAGGGCTTCTTACCTCAAGCAAAGTGTTTACGCTTACTTGTACCGGCCCCGGCGGCAGCACGACCAAATCAGTCACGGTCACTGTCATAAGCCCGACTGCAACGGCAATTCCTACAGCAACCAGCGTTCCGACGTTTACTCCGGCACCGACCAACACACCGGTTCCGCTTGCAACAAAGTTTGCATTCAATTTGCTTCTCCATGGCATCGGAATTAGCGGCGACAATCCAAATCCCTTGCCGTCATCATGTCAAAAAGCGTCCTTTGTCCCGGCATTGTGTTTGAGCAACCAAAACCCTGTTCATCCACAAAAGTCAGTGACAGTTGAGGTATATAACAGCAATAATCAGCTCATTGTGAACAAAACAGGAACAATTACCTATGACAATACCAAAGGATACTTCGTTGGAACAATCGATATGGGCACAACGCTGCAAAGCGGAATTTACAACATCCGGGTAAAAACAGATAAATACCTCCGGCGTCTCATACCGGGAATTCAGAATATTACAGCAGGCCAGACAAACCAGATACCAAATGCAACACTCGTTGTTGGGGATGCGAACAATGATAACGCATTAAATATCCTAGACTACAACGCTCTTCTTGGCTGTTACAGCGACTTTGCTCCGGCAAGAAGTTGTGATGCAGCGAAGAAAATTGCAACCGACTTCAATGACGATGGGAATGTAAACCAGTTTGACTATAACCTCTTCCTGCGAGACCTGTCAGTCCAAAACGGAGAATAGATTGGTATTAGGTTTCAAGTATTGAGTATAAAGTATATAAATTCTGTTCTATACTTAATACCTGATACTTGCTACTTACTACTTTTTCCTTTCCTCCACTGCACACTTTTTAGAAATGGTGCATACAAATCTTCATCAAGCGAAATGTGTAGCGTCTTCAGTTCTTCTGGAGTGGGATTCCGATCCTGGAATACTACAAACGGAATATCTTCAATCAGAGCAAGCGGTGTTTGCTCTCTTCCTTCTCCCATAACCAGTGCTGCTGATGCTGCAAGACTATCCATGACATTCACCTTTTCGTATTGAAACGGCCTGTCAAACAAATCCGGTTCACCAATATAGCTTTTTAACGCAGCGAAACCACTATGCGAAAGGGCAAACCCAGTGACACCCCACCGGAGCGGTGTTGTTTTGCTATCGGTGATAATGACTCCTACTTCTTGCAGACCAAAGCGTTTTTGCAGATATGAACGGATGCTATTTGCAGCATCTTGCGGATCTTCCGGCCATAAAATATAGTTTCCATCGCCATTTGATTCATCAATGCCGGCCGATGGAGCAAGAATATTGTTTTTTATTGTAAAATTGATGTTATATTTATTCTCAAGAGACGGTAAATAATACGCTGCTTCCTCTTGGATCAATGTTTCCTTTTCTACTTCCCCTACCTTGACGATTCTTCCTTCTGTGATCGCAATAATTTTTGATGTCACCGCAACGACTGATTTCTCAGGAAGCGAAACAAAATATGTATCTAAAATAGGAAAGATATCGGTATCAGCAATGGTTATTTTGTGTGTCTTAATTGCTGTTATCTGCATGAGGGTATTATACAGCCGTGGCTACTCAAATCCAAGTTTCACAAAGGGAACGATAAAATAATTTCTCCTGTTTTTCCCGACGACGACCGGCATCGCCACTTTGTATTGCTCAATAAGATGTGCTGAGGTTGGATTATCAGGATCGTAAAGAATTGCCATCCGCTCCCGTAAACGATTTATTCCGTTTGCAACAGCCACACTCATACTTCCTTTTGTCTGTAAGTAATCAAAAAAATTGCTTTCACTCATTGTATTCCACATGCTTGGCATATCATCCCAGTCAATTTGAGAAAGTGTGTCCCATTCATCTTGAGATAACCGTTCCCGAATAATTTCCTGAATGACGACGGGTACCGGGCCTTCTGCGAACTCCGAAGGATCGGTAAAATTTCCTGATCTGTCAACGACTCTTTTATCCCGACGATTACCTCGAACGAGTGTTGATGCCAGCTCAATATTGGCAGATAAATTTTTCTTATCGAGACTAAAAACGACAAACATCGAAATATCATATGGAGGATACCCTCCTTCTGAAACCTTTACTCCTTCTTCTTTATGAATACCATATGGGTAGTTATAGAATTCGTCTCCCTGTTCTTTTCCTGCACTTTTGCCGACCACGTTCCACGTATGCTGTTGATTATTCAAAAATCCGCTGTACGCATTGGCAAGTAAGAGAATCGCGCGTTCTTGTAATTCTTCGTTGCTATCCTTATTGTCAGGTTGTAAATTCGGATAAATCCCTCGTAATTGTTTTATGATGGTCGGAAAGGCCTTGTCTTTCATCGAAGCAATATTGTGCCAGAATTCCTTTGCACTCTTCACGTACTCGGACCTCCAATCAAGATCAAATGAGTACGTACGAAAGAGTTCTCTTATGATTGGGTGAGAAGCGATATCTCCCGAAAAAATTATACAATTATCTTTTGCGAGCCTGCGTAATACAACGTCTGTATATTCCCCACCATTCTCATAGGCATATGCCAATGCCTTTTTTGTCTCAAGCCCCATAAACATATACCCTGAATGCGGATCAAAGCTTGTCTGGATAGTAACTACTCGTCTTGTGTTCCCAATTTTTTGATTTATGAAAACGGAGGTCGCCATAGACATATTTTTCTTAAACAGCACGTCTGCGAGTAAACCGTAATCACTCGTTTCTCTCCCGTGTGCTAATTCCTCGGCTTTTCTCGCGGCACAGGCAATATGACTGTCAAATATTTCATAGAGCGTTTTGGATTCAAACCGTTTGAGTGCCCGCTCAAGAAGTCTTGCAAAATTTGAAGTCGGAATCAGTTTATATTTTCCATCCTTCCCCCGGACAAACTCACGAAGGATACCTCCCGGGACACGAATACTACTTCCGACTCCAGCTGATGCACCACATACCAGGACAGCCAGCACACGACCATCCATGCACAAATCCCACAGCGTCGTTGCCGCAAACTGGCTGTTTGCCATTCTTACAATATCGGCATACTCCGAGGACTCAACTTCCGTTGCACGCTTGTTGCGGTCTTCAAAAAACCGGAGGTAAAAATCACGGATAAAGAGATAATTTTTTTTACTGTGCGGCCGCTCAAGCTTCGTATTATACGTCTCCAGATCGTCTATGAATCCATGAATTTGCTTTGTCAGCATCGGAGAAAGAGATTCATCAGCTTTTTGCATACTGCTCATTATACTACGAATTCGAAGAATTATGCCGCCTCAGCAATATATCCTTCGGGGATAAATGGAATTATCGTTTGGATTTCCCTGTTCATATCAGCTAGAGTCGGTAACAAAACAAGCTCTCCATCCTCAATAAGATCTCGTGTATCTTTCGAATCATACAATCTTCTGAAGGTGTCTCGCAATTCCTCTACACCTTCAACAAATTCATCAGATATCTGTATGTCTAATTTTCTAAATTTCGTTTTGACATAATTCGCAAATCCTTCAGAATCCATTTTCATCCAAGCGGATGGAATATCATCCCATGATATTTGTTGTATAGCATCCCAATCAAGCGTACTGTCACGCACCTGCTCTTTACAAAAGCCTATTTTTGGTACGCTTTTGTACGATTCTATATCATCTTGAAAAACACCTGTGGGATCAGAAATTTCAGGATCTTGTCCGTACCATCCAAGATTCCCGTTGATAATTTTGACTGCTAAAAGCGTGTTTGCTGCAACATCATCTTTCACTTTATGATTTACAGCGAATGATCGGTAATTCTTATAAGGCCCATTTTCTCCTTCAACAAGAACCGTAATGTTTTCATCATGTGGTATCCTCACTCGCTCTAAATTCTTATGACGGGTAAGAAATGCGCTATAGGCATTTGCTGCAAGAAGCACAGCCCGTTCTTCAATCTCTTCTTCTGTGATGCAGACGTCCGGAATAAAATCACTTAATAACCCAACAGCTTTTGCCTCCTGTTCACGATCAAAATTCTTGTTATAGACTTCTCTGACAATAGCTTTTATCTCATCAATCAATCCTTCACTTCTCATTGCCTGCATATTGATCCAAAAAAGATTCAAGCTATGCTTAAAATTGTCAACCCAGTCAAAATGATCTATCTGATGTGCTTCAAAATGACTTCGAATTGGTGAGTCTTCCTGAATAAAGCGGGCGCTATCTATTATTTCATTCCTATCTGCAAGATCCTCGAGTACATACTTGGTAAATCCGTGCGCTTGCCCGGCTTCCAACACTACCTGACGCTCAAGTCCCATGATCAAGGTGTTCGAATCTGGGTCATAACTCGTCACGATACCAATGACCCGTTTATTAGCGTGATGCATGCTTATAACATATTCATGTGTTGCGTCGATTTCCTGAACAACCCGCACAACATTTTCATATAACCCTCCATCTCCTTTTAGATTTGTATGTAAAATTTGTTTTTCACCCTCTGCCTTACAATCGCGATGTGCATCTCGCAACTCAACGATAGTATTCGCAGTTGCAAGTGCTTTATCAAGTAACCCGTTGTAATACGATGGCGTATCAAGCGTGAGTTCTGATCCTATGCCTTGTTTAAAATCTGTCACTCGCCCTGCAGGAACATGCATAAATCCAGCAGCACCGGGCACAAGCCCATACACTTTTAATCGCTTAATACGCCCATCGATACAAAAAACACCGTAAGTTGGAAAAGGAAGCATATCAATAATAATATCTTTCGCCTTTCCTACCTCTTCGCTTGCTGAATCAAGTGCTTTTCTATTTCTCTCTTCAAGTATTCCTATGAAGCCTATGGAGAGAAAATCGACAGACCTCGGCTCAAGTTTCTTCCCATGATTTTTTTGGATCTCTGCATGTCTGTTAAGATAATCTGCTAATCGTGTCCTCAGATTCAGACCCACAAACTCTGACTCTCTTGGAATAACAGTGTCATAAAAATCGATTTCTCGAGGAGCAAATTCTGGATTATCCGCATCAAGCAGTAAAAGATCAAACCCCTCTCCTCCCTTAAATTCTCCTCTTGCATAATTTGGATGCTGAAATTTGGCAATTTGGTCGATTGTTCCTGCCGGCCTTGGATTTTCTGCTGTCATAATGAAAGAGAAATTATATCTTTTTTTCAAATATTTGCAACAAACAGCGCTAAGCTACCGTTATTGCTATAATATTTACATGCTAAAAAAGCATCTCACATCGTCTGTACTCTCTTACTTGCGCTTCCATGCAAGAAAAGCGCTCATTAAGCACGATCCTACTATTATTGGTATTGCCGGATCTGTTGGTAAATCATCTGCTCGAAACGCTATTGAGGCAGTGTTAAAAGATCACTTTCCCACAAAATCTGTTGGCAACTCGGAAACTGGAATACCGCTTGGGATTCTGGGAATGAGGCCAACAGACTATTCTTTAACAAACTGGGCAACAATGCTGCTTGGTGCGCCGTTGAAAACAAATTATTTACAAAATACAAAATACCTTATTGCTGAAATGGGGATTGATGAGCCTTCCCCGCCGAAAAATATGGAATACTTACTGACAATTCTCAAGCCTCATATCGCAGTCATCCTGAATGAATCGGCAACACATACCATGCAATTTGAGAAAGCGCTGACGAAATCCCAGCTGGAAGAACTATCCGGTAAAAAAAGGGTTGATTTTCTCATCAAAAAAATTGCCGAAGAAGATGCAAAAATCATCACAAAATCAAGCTGTACCATTGGCATCTATAACGCTGATGATTCAAATATAACCAATGCTCTCTCGCGTCATTCTGGGGAACGGAGTGACTCCAGAATCTCTTCGGCAGATGAAGAACAAGGTGGTTCTGGACAAGTCCCGACGAATCGGGATCCCGATATTGTCGGGGCCGGAATGACAAGGACTTTACTTACATTTGGCAAATCAAAACAAAATCATGTTTCTTATGATGCATACAAAATCACTCTCGACGGCTCATCATTTTCCTTCTCTGTAAATATACCCAACAACCCTAATAAACTAATAACCCTCACATTCCCTAATCTCCTTCTTCCCGAAGCGTACCAGCAAACCTTTGCCGCAGCGATACTTATCGCATTACAAACTGGTCTCACACTCGAGCAAATACAAACATCACTTGAGAAAAACTTCACCCTTCCGAAAGGACGATCAAATATCTTCAAGGGAATACAAGATACGATCATCATTGACTCTTCCTATAATGCATCAAAAGCAGCAGTTTTTGCATTTCTGAACATGGTAGCACTCTTGAAGAAGCAGACGAAACGACCTGTTGTCTTCGTATTCGGAGATATGCGGGAGCTTGGTGAAGAATCAAAGATTGAACACGAGGAAGTGGCAGAAAAATTGATTGGCATTGTCGACTATCTGTACTGTGTCGGACCACAAACACGACAATTCGTCTTTCCGATTGTCCAAAAACATGAAGAGCACTTCAGGGAGATACGCTGGTTCGACACGTCAGTCCGTGCCGGAGCGTTCCTCAAAGAAAACATGCCAAAAAATGCTATTGTTCTTGTAAAGGGATCACAAAATACGATTTTTCTGGAAGAAACGGTAAAAGCAATTTTGCAAAATAGTGAAGATGAGCAGTATCTCTGTCGGCAAGATCAGTATTGGAAAAAAATAAAAATGATCTAATTCTCTACTTCAAGAATTTCTACATCTTTTACTTTCCCATACGCACAACCTCCAGGATCAGGAATTATCGTCCCATCAAGTGCTTTTGCTACATTATTACTCCTTGCATGATAATGCAAACTATCACAATCAGGGCCTGATCGAGGATCAAGCTCCGCTAAGGGAATTCTCTTATCGCGAAACTCGATCACCTTGATCGTTTGCTGTATAGAAGATTCGGATACCTTGTTGACAGGTTGAGACTGTTCTGTTTTCTTATTAGTAAACATGAAGACTGAAACGATAATGATAGCAACGATTGTCAAAATGCCGAGTGGTCCTTTTGCCCCTGCTAAAATTTTACTTCCTGCGACAGCCGCGTCGGACGCGGGTGCGCCCGCGTTTGACGCGGTTTCTACTCGTCCTTGCCTTTCTTCTGCTTTCTCAAGTTCTCCTTTCACCCGCTCCACTTCTGATTGCAACTGTTTCCAATTTTTAATAAGCACCAGAAGCGCTTTCTTTCTCTTTTTTTGTTCTTCGGTATTATCAGGCAATTTCTCAACCATTAGTTCTACAATCTCGCCTTTATGGAGCTTCTCGTAATCTGAAAGCGTTTGCGATGTGTCATCCAATGCGCGATCAATCTTTGGATGAATACCTTTAATGAGGGTTCGTACTGATTCAAACTTCTCCCGTGTTGTTGTCTCTTCAGTAAGAAGTGCGTATGCAGCACGAATTCTGCTATTTATTTCTTTTTGATCCACAGCTGGATTATAACAAGCTTAAAAAAGAGAAACAAATACAATAAAAGGGTACATCTTGTTTAAAGGCCTTGAATCCAGTCAAGTTGATCTATACGTTTACCCCGAGCTCTTATCACTTGTCTTTTAAACAACCTGTGGAGTAACGCGCTCCGGAAATCGTTCCACCAAATCAGAGGCTTTCATTGAGACGACAAAATGCTTATCATTTCTCTGCTGCGGAAATAACTTAGACAACACAGGAGAGGATGGCTCCTTTTTTTCTCCAATCAACTCATCTAAGAGATGTAAATTATGCAATCCAGTCTTCGGATCAGGAAGGAACGCTTCTTCCACTTCAAATCCTACACGCTGCGCAAGATTTGCCAGTCCCTCGTTCGTTGTTCCTCCCATAACCATCGCGTTCTCCAGCCCCCGCTTCCTAATTTCTGATGCCAAAAGTACCATGGACTCCCTCATCTCTTCAAGTAGTTTTTTTGCTGCTACCATTTCCTGCTCTTTAGGTGTTTTGTCCTGTGGAGCAAAATGGAGCTCAATATACCTATCACCTACTTGAATCCCCTTTTGAGATAAAACAGATCCGGTAGCGTCGTCTTGCATAGTAAGGTACTTTACACGCAATACCCCATGATGGACGCTGCCCTCCAAGTCCCACTGACCCTTTTCATTTCGAAAATAGCTTTCATGCCCTGTGGAATCAAATTCACTCATTATCTATTCATTAAAAATCGTTAAGAAAAGTATTGTGGGCACTGATAGAGTCGAACTATCCTATACCACAGCGCTGCGGTGCTGTGGTATCTCAGACGTCATACGACGTCTTCGACCTCTTCTTTCATATGCAAATGTGGGTAGCCATGGAGTCGGACCATGCACCTCTTCTTTATCAGAGAAGCGTTCTACCGCTGAACTAGCTACCCAAATATTTGCATATGTCAGAGAAGCTCGCTAGATACCGCTGAACTAAATGCCCCACATTCCTTTGCATGCCTCAGAGAAGCTTGAGCGAAAGCGAAATACCGCTGAACTAGCTACCCCAAATATGCAAATGGCATATAGCTAATGGCGAATAGTTTTATGTGTCATTTATTACTAATAACTATTTGCTATGCGCCCTTTGCCATAAGCCGGTAAAGTATTTTAGTATATTTCGCCCTTTTTCGCCAGAGATCTATTACTTATCTGATTCAAACACCACTTCACCATTTCCGTTTTGCAAAACGATTTCTCCCTCAATCTTCTTTTCCTGTTTCTTTTTCGGATGCATGGTCTGCTTGCTATGCTGGCCAAGGATCTGCTTCTGATCTATCTTAAGATCTGCCTGCTTCTCACTGTACCCGCTCTCATCGATAGACTTTAATTCTTCTTTCTCAATTTCTGTATTCATAGTTTATGCTGCTAATGCAGCGATAATATAAATTAACCCGCCGACAAGTGCGAGCCGCCAACCCCATTTCTTCGCTTCATCGCCAAAACCTCTTTTTTGCTCCGGACTTGCCATAAGTCGCTCCCTTCAACCGCTCAAGTTCAAAACTGACTTTGTCATCCTGAACTTGATTCAGGATCCCTGCCTGCCGGCAGGCAGGTCTCTGCAACATTCAGGGGATCCCGAAATAAATTCGGGATGACACTGAGTATCACTTTGCTATTTGCACTTTGAACTTTCAACTTATTTTAGAGGCGCGAACCGGATTCGAACCGGTGTATGGCTGTTCTGCAAACAGCTGTGTTAACCGCTTCACCACCGCGCCACTTTCATGCAATAGCGATATATTGCACCAAACAATTCTATCAAAGCAGCCTCAGAGTAGCAAGCTAATGAAGCCAAATTGACAACGTTTTCAAACTCGTGTTACTGTAATAGTATGTCCGATCCGTACATACCCGGTAGTGATGGTAATGAAGAATTCGCCGTGGTCTCACCCGATGCGGGAGCAATGGGCATTCCAAAACCAGGACCCCGATTAGAAACGCCCGGCGCAGGAGGACCAGCCCTCCGCCCGGAAGAACCAAAACCTCCACGAGACGCGCTATCAATCGCTGTTGAACAAAGACAGTACGAGGCACGTGATCGACAAGCGGCGCGCTTCGCTCAAGACAGAGCAGAGAATGCAGAAATGGCTCGTGATCCGAATAGCGAAATATTGCAGCGGGCAGAACAACACAGCCCGGACAAAAAAAACATTTTACGACGCATGTATGGCGGAGCGAAAAACTTTGCCAAAGAGTATGTCAAGAATCTTGATCCGCGCGGCAAAGACAAGATCTGGTGGGCAGGAAATCTTCTCTCAACGAGTGTTTCTGCATACCTTGCGATCCAGACAGGAGGCGCTTCTCTCCTGGCAAAATCAGTTGGCCAAACAGTCGCCAGCATGGGATTTTTTGCCGGTGAACGCGCAATCCACGGTATCCGAAAAGGACGCATCGAGCGAAAATATGCTCCACACAGTCAAGTTCGTGCAGAAAAATTAGCACAGCTTGAAGACAAGCATGAACGTGGAACAGGAAGAATGCGCCGCTTCTTCCTCGGTATGTCTGCAGGAAGCATCTACGGCGGCGCTGCAGGTATCGCGATCGACTCATCTTTTGCATCATCGCTATGGTCTAAAGCGCAGGATTCAGAATTTATCTCAAGAGTTTCAGAAGGCGTTGCAAGTGGTGCGAAATCAACAGTTGGTGAAGTCTCATCCTGGCATTTACCATTTACCGATACGAGTGTTGGTGATATTGCCAACAATATAGGTAACACCGCAAGCAATGTTTATACAGAAGGAACAGTGCAGGATGCCGCCCAGGATGTCCAGCGTGGCACGGAAGCAACTGGTGGCTATGTCGCAGAGAAAGCATCAGGCATCCATGGCAATCTTATCGGACAAGACAACATTGTCGGGGCCGCATATCGAGACGTTGTCAATGCAGCAGATTACATCGGCGATAAAACGCAAGATGTCGCCCATACAATTGCCGATTCCCAGGCTGGACAAGATATCGGTGATCTGGCATCAGACACGAAGGATAAACTCTTTGGTACCGATCAAACAACACTTGTTGACACTCCAACAGCATATGGTGTGGACACGACAGCAGTAACAACACACGCTGACGGACTTGTCGAAAGAGCCTTTGATGCGATAACCCCGGATAATACGATAAAAGATATTACTCATGCATATGAAGCAACAACAGCACAAGATGTTGTGAATGCTGTCGCCGATAAAGCCGGTGACATCGGAGAAAAAGCACAGGAATACTATGCAAATGCGCTCAACAGTGATGTTATCGATAGCACAACCAATGCACTTTCTGATGCCAGCGAGGCAATTCGCGATGCTGTGCCTGAGAATATCAGCGAGACAATCGCAGACAGTAGAGTCGGTGAATTTGCGTCTGATGCAAAAGATAAACTACTAGGCACAGACCAAACCGTACTTGTTGATACACCAACGGAGTATGGAATGGACACGACAGCAGTAACAACACACGCTGACGGACTTATCGATAATGCAGTTGATCTTGTTCAAAAAGGGTATGATAGAGGAACAGATCTTGCAGGGAATGTCTGGGATTATTTTTCAGAACCTGATACACCTGATGCGAGTGCAATTGTCGATAAAGCAACAGCAACCGCAGGCTCAGTCGCTCATACAATTTCAGAAAAAGTAGGCTCAATCGGTTGATTTGATGTAAAATAAAACTATGCAACCACCATCTCTTGATCCGGTAATCAACATTTTGAAAGCCAAAGGGTATACCGATGAACAAATCGGCGATACGCTCGCGCAATTGACGAAAGCGGCATTCATGACGATGTACCAGAATGCGATGTCGGTATTTACCGAAAAAGATATTGCAACGATCGATACTTGCGCGACAGATGAGGAAGCGAATCAAAAGATTATGGAGTTTTACCAACTCAGAACGGGCAATGACGCGCAAGCAGATATGAATCGATTTTTAGAAGAATTTGTCAAAAACTTCGTCTCCGAACACGACGTAAAAACCTCTTAATACTTATCAATCGGATAAATTCAGGCACAAAAAATCCCCCCTAATTGGAGGGATATTTTGTTGGTCCCGCTGAGCGGGATCTTCGTCGCATTCCGCTGAAGCGGAAAACACTTGACTAATCACGAAGTGGTAGGAAACGCGAGAATAGATTTATTCCGTTCTTAGTATTAGCGAACGGAACCAAGCTCTATTCACTCAGCTTGTGGTACACTACACGCTTCTTGTCTACCCCGAACCTTCCTTGCGGAAGAACCGTGTAAATCAAGCTTTGTGTCTTCTCCACATCCAAACTAGCTTCTAACTCCAAACTGCTAACTTCTAACAAGTTAGTTGTTAGCTGTTATTTGTTAGTGGTTAAATTTAGAAAGGAGGTGATCCATCCCCACCTTCGGGTAGGGATACCTTGTTACGACTTAAGCCTCATCGCTGGATTTGGCCTTGCCTCTGAAAAACAGGGGTTTTAGCCACCCCCAACTTTGCTGCCTTGACGGGCGGTGTGTACAAGACCCGAGAACGTATTCACCGCAGCCTGCTGATCTGCGATTACTACCGATTCCGACTTCATGAGGTC
>JACQKR010000009.1 GCA_016204425.1 Candidatus Levyibacteriota bacterium | reverse complement strand
TTTGCACTTTGAGTTTTGAGTTTTTAACTCCGCACTTGTCCAATCATGCGGAGTAAGTCTTCTTCCCGAAGCGCATATCCTCTTGCCTCTTCGTACCGGACAGCTCCAGAGAGGACAAGCCGGGCAAGCGAATCTTCGATTGTTACCATTCCCATTTCCTTTGAGGTCTGGATAACAGAATCAATAAGGTGTGTTTTTCCTTCCCGGATATTACTCGCAACAGCAGGAGTACCGATAAGAATCTCAACTGCCGGAACACGGCCCCCGCCAATTCGCGGTAATAATCGCTGTGAGACGATACCTTTTAAGGTCGCTGCCAGCTGCACACGAATTTGTGACCGCTGGTGGTCAGGAAAGGAGTCAACGATTCTATCGACACTCTGGGAAGCAGAGTTTGTATGGAGTGTTGCGAAAACGAGATGTCCTGTCTCGGCAATTGTTATCGCAGCCTGCATTGTCTCCGGATCACGCATCTCGCCGATGAGAACGACATCCGGGTCTTCACGAAGAGACGAGCGAAGCGCCATTGCCCAGGAATGCGTATCAGTCGACATTTCCCGCTGTGAAATAATGCTTCTCCCGTTTGCGTAGACGTACTCAATTGGATCTTCAATGGTAAGAATGTGACATGCGCGATTCAAATTGATCTCATTCAATATTGCGGCAAGTGTACTCGATTTTCCATGACCCGTAGGGCCGGTGACGAGAACAAACCCTTGCTTAAGAGTCGCAAACTCATGACATATTTTTGGTAACTGTAATTCTTCAATATTGCGGATGTTGGGTGGCAGAAAACGGTACGCTGCGCAAAGGTAACCGCGCTGGAAGTATGCGTTGACACGAAATCTTCCCAAGTTTCCGTAGGTTCCTCCACCGTATCCGAAGGAAAAATCCAGCTCTTTGTTTGCGAGGAGCAACTCTTTTTGCTCGGGTGTTAGTTTGGAAAAAATCATCAGCTCCACATCTTCCTTTGTCGATGGGGGAAGATTGTTCAAGACACGAAGTGATCCGTCAACTCTGAAGGTCGGTGAGACACCGGCCAAAAGATGAAGATCAGACGCCTTGTTATTTACAGTTAGTTGTAATAGTTCATCAAGCTGCTGCATACCTACGATCAAACACCACATTCGCCACGATACTTCGTGTTGCTATGTGGTTTAGCCTACTCCTGTGCGACACGAATAACTTCTTCAATCGTCGTAACGCCTTGTAACACTTTCAGATACCCGTCCTGCTTCATTGTAATCATCCCGGAATCAACTGCTTCTCTTTCAATTGACGAACTGTCAGGGTGTTCCAAAACGAGTTTTGCAACTTTTTCAGAAACGGGGAGTACCTCAAAAATGCCCATTCGCCCTTTGTAACCAGAGAGACCACACGCATCGCACCCTTTTCCCCGATAGAGCTTGATATCCTTCTGACTGACCGGAAACAGCTTCCCCAGGACTTGTCTTATTTCCTCAACGATCTGGGGTGGGGGGACAAATCCTTCTTTACATTCTTCACAAATTTTCCGGACAATTCGTTGTCCGAGAATCGCATTAATCGTCGACGCAAGCAAAAAGCTCTCAGCACCCAAATCAATTAAACGCGGAAGTGCACCTGATGCGCTTGAGGTATGAAGCGTTGAGAAAACCAAATGGCCGGTGAGTGCGGCCTGCAGTGCAAGATCTGTTGTTTCTTTATCACGAATTTCTCCGACAAGAATAATATTGGGGTCTTGTCTAAGAAACGAACGAAGCCCGGAAGCAAAGGTGAGCCCAACTGCAGGGTTGATTTGCACTTGATTAACACCCGGAATTTGGTATTCGACCGGATCTTCAAGAGACATAATATTCACCCGGGTTGTATTCAATCGAGAAAGTACCGCATATAAAGTCGTCGTTTTACCACTTCCTGTTGGACCGCAAACGATGATGATGCCGTGCGGACGAAGAATTGCCGTCTCAAGATTTTTCAGCGCTACCCCGTTTAAACCAAGCTCAGGAAGCGTCGGGATGCCACCAGATTTTCTCAATAACCGCATGACGATTTTCTCACCGTGTGCTGCCGGAATAACGGAAATACGAAGATCGACCTCGCTTTCTCCAACTTTGAAATTAAAACGGCCGTCCTGGGGAGAACGATGCTCATCTATTTTCATTTCTGAAAGAATTTTTATTCGCGAAATAAGTGCCTCCTGGACATTTTTTGGAAGACTTAACTTATCATAGAGAATACCGTCGATTCGATATCGAACACGCAGCCTATCCTCTTGGGGCTCGATATGGACATCGGATGCTCTGCTTGATACCGCATATTCAAGAATGGTAGAAACTATTTTTGCAATCGGGGCCTCCTTAATGATCTCCGATATTTTTTGACTATCGACTGTTTTTGTTTGCTGGTTAAACTCCTCAGTCTCTCTTATAGCTTCGCCGACTTCACCGACTAGCTCCTGACGGTATTGTTGTGAAATAGCATTTTTAACATCCATTGGGGAAGCAGCAAATGATTTGATCGTGAGCCCTGTTTTTTGCCTGACGAAAGCGAGTGCCTCAAGATCGACAGGGTTTGCCATAGCAATCGAAAGCGTATTTGCATGTTCGTCAAAGAAGAAGGGAATGAGATTGAACCGCTCGACGACAGCGCGTGGAAGGTGACTTAACGCCTGGGGTGAAAAAGAGGTATTGGAAAGCGACACAAAGGGTATACCAAGCAACTTTGCTTTTACCTCAGAGAGCTTGTCTTCTGAAATAATATGCAACCCTTCAAGAACACTTTCTTCGGACTTTTGCTGTGTTGCACTTTTTACCCGTATCTCGTCAAATTGTTCTTTCGTAATGAGATTCTCGGAAAGCAACAAGTCAAGAAGGGTTCTCGTTTCATTCACTGAGGAAGACGGTGAATATTGCCGCTGCACGGGTGGTGGGGAAGCAGCAGGCTGTACTACTGGTTGAGCTACCGGTGGTGTTTGCCCCGGCTGAATCGGAGGCTGTTGCACGGGTTGAATATCAGGCATTACTTTTATAGTACGGAAAATTTGATTATAATGTCAAGGAACGACAAGCAATTTTGCTTGGAGTGACGAAGACCCCGCAGGCATGCGGGGCAAGGAAATCCGTAAAACGGATTCCGAAGATCCCGTAAAACGGGATCAAAAAACAATCTATGAGCAGCATACTTATCGTCGGAAAAAATAAAAAGAAAAGGGATGTAGCAGTACAGCAGCTGCTCACCGAGCGCGGCATTGATCCACTCGATGTTACTGTTGTCGAAAAAGACCCGACTCTTGAAGGCAAACAGGCAAAACTCACCATTGGCATTGATGCGGTAAAAAGCATGCAAAAAAAGCTCTTTTTCAAGCCCCTAAAAAGTCAGCAAAAAGCGATTATTTTACAGGACAGTGATTCACTCACCCTGGAAGCGCAGAATGCCCTCCTGAAAATGTTAGAAGAGCCACCGAATGATACGGTAATTATATTATCCTCTCCGGTAAAAGACGCATTGCTACCGACGATTCTTTCACGGTGTATTATAGTAGCCATTCAAGATGAAGAAGAACCGCTCTCAGATAAAGAACGTACAAACTTTGAGGATGTACTATCTGAGTTTCGGGATCTCTCAGTCAGCAAAGCGCTAACACTTGCTGAGAAAACTGCAAAAGACAAACAGGAAGCACTGGTATGGCTGGAAAAAGCGATCATTGCCGCACGGAATGCATTACTTACAGCAATACAGGAGGGAAATGAGAGTGCATATATCTATCTCAAAGTAATAAACACGCTTCAAAAAACACATACGATAGTAAAAACAACCAATACTAACCTCCGCCTGACGCTTGAGCACTGCTTCCTCTCTCTGTCTCAATAAGCACGTAACTATTCAGTTCTTTCCAAAAAGATGTCATCCCGAACTCGTTTCGGGATCTCAATTGGATGCTGAAACAAGTTCAGCATGACAAATCATTGGTAAAAACTGAACACTAACATAAGCAAAAATGGACATACGGGACACACCTCCTTATAATTGCAATTTAATTATGCCACCCGAAGCAAAAGTATTTACTGTAAGTCATAATCCATTGTATCGTCAAAATATTAGGGGCTGGGTTGAAGTATTTGACGAACACAGAGTTGTCCTCGAGGCAGGAAATTATATGGAAGTAGTAAAATCTATCCCTGTAGCAATGGAACGAGGGGTTGAAATTGCAATTATCGACGGGCGTATGGATGCTGAATGGGATGGAAGAGTACATAACCGATTTATGAATTCGAAACAAATCGCAAGAGTAATTGGAGAACAACTTCCCGGTGTTAAAATAATTTCCCTTTCCCCTTCAGAGGAAAATCCTGGTTTTGGACACGTACACCGCGATAGTAGACAAAGTGCTTCTGTAACTCTTCTTGCAGATACAATTACAAATATGTAATTACTCTATGCTACAATATGCCTATTCTCAAAGCATATTCATGAAAAAGATTCTTGTCACCGGCTCTCTTGCATACGACTTCATCATGGACTACCCGGATTCGTTTGCAGACCATATCATTCCCGAAAAAATAAAAACGCTTTCCGTTTCGTTTGATCTTGATCATCTGAGTCGAAATTTCGGCGGAAATGCCGGGAATATTGCATACACATTGGCAATCCTGCAACAAGATGCAACAATATTTTCATCGGCAGGAAAAAAAGACTTTGGTATCTATGGCAAACACCTCAAAAAACATAAGATAGTTACGGACTATATTAATCTTGTTGCAGATGACTTCACTGCAAGTGCATTCGGCATGACTGATAAAAACAATTGCCAGATCTGGGGATTCTATCCGGGCGCGCTGAAAAAAAATGCGAATCTTTCTCTTCTCTCTCTTCCAAATCTGTCATCTTATAGCTATATTGTTTTAGCGCCACCACAGGATGCTGAGACAATTATTCAATTTACAAGAGAGGCAAAAAAAACGCAGTTACCATATATGTTTTCTCCCGGACAAAAAATCGCCAACATGACAAGTGAGCAGATCAAAGAAGGCATAACAGGTGCTGCGCTTGTACTCCTAAATGATTACGAGCTCGCTATGATAAACAAAAAAACGGGGTGGGGGAAAATGGACATCCTGAAAAAAACAGAAATATTTATCTTGACTTTAGGGGCCGAAGGGTCTGTCGTTGAAACCAAACAAGAATCAATACAAATAGGTATTGTCAAGCCAAAAAAAATAATCGATCCGACAGGAGCGGGAGATTCTTATATTGCAGGCTTTTTGGCTGGGCATGCAAATGGCCTTGATCTGAAGACATGCGGACAAATAGGTGCGACAGCAGCAACGTATACGATTGAAAATTATGGTACTCAGCAACACGCATTCACGTTAAACGAATTTAAGAAAAGATATACGGACACATTTGGTGAATCCCTGCTCATGTAATATGGGGAACCAAACATTTCTCTACTTTTCAGCGTTTATTCAAAACGCTAAGGAACTCAACAAGAAAGAAAAAGAGATTCTTCTCCGGCGACTTCAACGTAAAAAACTTGCAAAAATAGGAAAACACTTCAAGGTCAGCGCAGAAAGAGTCAGACAGATCGAAGAACGTGCGCTTCATAAAATAAACGAAAAAGTGATTCAACTTCTCCTTATCGATTAAAAAGTTATAGACAGTAAGGCAAAGAGCTGCTATCATGCTTTCTTGTGCCGTTGACTCGTATGAAACAGAAAACCAAATACGACGTTAAAGATCTCAGTTTAGCTACAGAAGGAAGACTCAAAATCGAGTGGGCAGGACAGCAGATGCCTGTTCTCAAGCTTATAGCAGAACGGTTCGCGAAGGAAAAACCACTCAGCGGCCTCACTCTAGGAGCATGCCTCCATGTCACATCGGAAACCGCAAATCTCATGCTCGCTCTAAAGGCAGGTGGTGCGACAGTCGCTCTTTGCGCATCAAATCCACTCTCGACCCAAGATGCAGTCGCTTCAGCACTCGTCAAAGAATATGATGTCCCGACCTTTGCGATAAAAGGCGAAGATAATAAGACGTATTACCGGCACTTGAATGAAATTCTTGATTTTCAACCGCACATCACCATGGACGACGGAGCAGACCTTGTATCGATGCTCCATAAAGATCGAAAAAATCAGTTGAAAGGCATCATTGGCTCCTCTGAGGAAACAACAACCGGCGTCATTCGTCTTCGGGCAATGGAAGAAGACAATGCGCTCAAACTTCCGGTGATTGCCGTCAATGAATCTATGACCAAACACATGTTTGACAACCGGTATGGAACGGGGCAGTCATCAATCGACGGCATTATCCGAGCGACGAATGTTCTTCTGGCCGGTAAAACATTTGTCGTCTGCGGTTACGGATGGTGTGGAAAGGGTGTTGCGATGCGGGCTGCCGGCATGGGAGCACAGGTCATCGTCACAGAAGTTGACCCGATTCGGGCGCTTGAAGCACTGATGGATGGATTTCGTGTTATGAAGATTAGTCAGGCTGCCAAAATTGCAGATATCATGATAACCGCAACCGGCGACAAGCATGTCATCAGTCGTGACGTGATCGAAGACATGAAGGACGGGGCAATTATCGCAAATACCGGGCATTTTGATGTCGAAATCGATGTCGCACATCTTGAAAAAATCAAAAAGAAAAAGACAACACTCCGTCAAAATCTTGAAGAATATGTATTGCCAGGTGGAAAAAAAGTGTATTTACTCGCGCAGGGGAGACTGGTGAATCTCTCAGCAGCTGAAGGGCACCCGGCCGAAGTAATGGACATGAGCTTTGCCAACCAGGCGCTGGCTGCACAATGGCTCGTTGAGAGAAAGGGGACACTGGAAAATAAAGTATATGTTTTGCCGGAGGATCTTGATCGGAATGTCGCACGACTCAAGCTCCACGCGATGGGGATTCAATTCGATACGCTTACAGACGAGCAGAAAAAATACCTTTCCAGCTGGACAGAAGGAACGTAAAATTTGGCTGCGGCCCTGTTGGGCATCAGATCACAATAGGCTAAACCCCTTAAAATACTTACAAACTTCTTAAACAATATTGTCCGTTTCTTGCATTATTGCACGTATCATGCATGCAATGACTTTGGAATCCGGAACATTTAACATTCCACGAAGAAAAAGGGTTACCCGTCGCTTTCCAATTCCCGCTCCACAAACGGATATAGAATCAAGACCTTGCTTAGAACCTCAAATATCTGCTCATGAGGAAACAGCACACAATGATAGGACAGGTGAGGATACTATATTAGAAGATAGTACCATTGCTTTGACTGGACAAAGTACCGAAATAACAGAAGGGCAGGATTCACAAATAGTTCCACCTTATACGTATTCCCCAGAAATGGCACAAACTAGCTAAAATAGCCTCAAAATTGATCATTTGCACTGTTGTAATTACCTAAATTTATCGGTATAATAGATAACCAATGGCATCAAAATCCTCAGCCCCGATCAAATCGGGGTCAGACTATTCAGCACAGCAAATCCAAGTTCTTGAAGGGCTCGAACCGGTCAGAAAACGGCCGGGTATGTACATCGGCTCAACAGATGTTATCGGGCTTCATGAATCGCTTCGGGAAATTATAGACAATGCAGTAGACGAAGCGCTCGCAGGTCATGCAAAAAATGTTTGGATTGTTCTCAATAAAGACGGCTCGGCAACAGTCGCTGACGACGGACGTGGTATTCCGGTTGATATCATGCCGCAATTCAAGAAATCCGCTCTTGAGATCGTCATGACGAAACTGCATGCAGGGGGAAAATTTGGCGGCAGTGCATATAAAATCTCAGGAGGCTTGCATGGTGTTGGATCATCTGTTGTTAATGCGCTATCCGAATGGCTGTGGGTTGAGGTAAGACGGGGAAATACCATTCACAGACAAGAATACAAGACCGGCAATCCACAAACACCGGTTGAGATCGTCAAAGAATCAAAAGCATCGATAAAACTCCCGGATGTCTCAGGAACAACAGTCACCTTCCTTCCTGACAAAAAGATTTTTTCGACAATAGAGTTTGAATTCGACACGATCAAAAAAGCGATCCGGGAGCGGGCGTACCTTGTTCCAAAACTCTATTTCCACTTCATGGACAACAGGACAGAGGAGCCAAAAGAAGTCAATTACTACTTTGAGGGTGGTATCAGTTCATTGGTTGAAAAATTAAATGAAAATAAGAATCCGCTTCACTCGGTCATTTTTATCAACAAACAAGAAGGCGATGTGGAAGTTGAGGTATCAATCCAATTTAACAATACATATGCGGAAAATGTCGAGTCATATGTCAATGTCATAAATACCGTCAATGGTGGGACGCATTTGACAGGATTTCGCATGGCATTGACCCGCGCAGTGAATGACTACGGAAAAAAAATAGGCAGCTTCAAAGACGATGGAGATTCAATAACGGGGGATGATACACGAGAAGGACTTACTGCAGTCGTCTTCATCAAAATGCCACAGGATCGAATCCAGTTTGAAGGACAGACCAAAGGAAAACTCGGTAATTCCGAGATCCAGCCGATCGTTCAGCAAATTGTCAAAGAAGGCCTCAACATCTATTTTGAAGAGAATCCATCAGATGCAAGACGAATTCTTGAGAAAGTCTATCTCGCGGCAAAAGCACGTCTTGCCGCAAAAGCTGCAAAAGAAGCAATTATTCGAAAAGGGGCACTGGAAGGATCCACGCTCCCCGGAAAACTTGCAGATTGTCAGGAAAAAAATCCCGAACTTTCAGAGCTGTATCTTGTCGAAGGGGACTCAGCAGGAGGATCGGCAAAGCAGGGAAGGGATCGTAAGTTCCAAGCGATTCTCCCGATTGGTGGAAAAATCCTGAATACCGAACGTGCACGCCTGGATAAAATCATTGAGCATGAAGAACTCAAAAATCTCATCATAGCACTCGGCATGGGAATTGGAGAAACGGTAAATTTCGAGAAGCTCCGTTACCATCGTGTAATCATCATGACTGATGCGGATGTCGATGGAGAACACATCGAAACACTCATTCTGACATTTTTCTACCGCCATTTCCGGGATATAATAGCCAAAGGCTTTCTCTATGTCGCGATGCCGCCTCTCTACAAATTGCAACGAGGAAAAGATGTTCAATACGCATACAATGACGATGAAAAAGAACAGATAGCAAAAACAATGAAAGCCGGCAACGCAATTGTGAATGTGCAGCGATACAAGGGTCTTGGAGAAATGAACCCCGAACAATTATGGGATACCACGATGAACCCTGCAAATAGACTGCTTAAACAGGTAAATATTGATGACGCTGAAGAAGCAGATGCAGTATTTACCATGCTTATGGGAGATGAGGTACCGCCGAGAAAGCACTTTATCCAAACGAATGCGATTACAGCGACACTGGACATTTGATGCTGAGGAGGTGAATGTACGAATATGCAAAAATTACCTGTTGGAAAAAATCCACAAAACGGTGAAATAAATGTTCTTATCGAGATTTCGAAAAACAGCAATATCAAATATGAGCTCGATAAAGACTCAGGGTTTATGTTTGTCGATCGATTCCTGCACACTGCGATGAATTACCCATGTAATTATGGTTTTATCCCGAATACCCATGCGGAGGATGGCGATCCGGTTGACGTACTGGTCATGAGTGAATACGCGGTTGTTCCCGGAGTCGTTATCCCATCTTTGGTTATCGGTGTTTTGGAAATGGAAGATGAGGCCGGAATCGATGCAAAGCTTCTTGCCGTACCGTCAAAAAAAATTGATCCAATGTACGGAAGCTTTACCGATATAGGCGATGTCCCGGAAGCAATCAAGAATAAAATAAAACATTTCTTTGAGAACTACAAAACACTTGAGCCGGATAAGTGGGTAAAAGTAAAAGAGTGGCATGGACGAGAGAAAGCATTAGAAGCAGTTAAGAATGGCATGAAGTAACAAAAAAATTCCTGCCTGCAACTTCGAAGCGGGTGGGTGTTTTGTGTTCTATAATTGAGAGAGGCTAACAGATGTCAAGTATAGGAAAATTACAACAGACAAATATTACACAGGAGATGAAGAAAGCGTACCTCAACTACGCTATGTCAGTTATTGTCGCACGTGCCCTGCCCGACGTACGAGATGGACTCAAGCCGGTACACAGGCGTATCCTCTTTGCGATGCATGAGATGAGCCTCTACCACACAGCAAAGTATGCAAAAAGCGCCAAGATCGTCGGAGAGGTTATGGGAAAATATCATCCTCATGGTGATATGCCAATCTATGACGCGCTCGTTCGTCTTGCCCAGGATTTTGCCATGCGGTATCCTTTGGTCGATGGACAGGGAAATTTTGGATCAATTGACGGCGACCCGCCTGCTGCCATGCGGTATACAGAAGCCCGGATGGCAGGTATTGCATCAGAATTGCTTGTTGATCTTGAAAAAGAAACAGTCGAGTATCTTCCAAATTTTGATTCGACACTGAAAGAACCGGTTTTTCTTCCCGCAAAATTGCCAAACCTCCTTCTTATGGGTTCTGAGGGTATTGCTGTCGGTATGGCAACAAAGATCCCGCCACATAATCTTGAAGAGGTTATCAACGCAATTATTTTCATAATTGGGAAAACGACAATCAAAGACGGCTCAGTTGCTGTTGCGGGGGAACAAACCCGCCTGCACTTGCCTAAGCAAAGCTTTGGCGGGCAGGAAAATGGAGAAGTTGCAACAAAAGCGGTGAGCTCCGGATCAACATTCTCCCTGACCAGCGAAGCAACAATTGAAGAGCTTATAGAATTTGTGAAAGGCCCGGATTTCCCGACAGCAGGGGCTATTTATGACCAAACAGAGATTAAAAACGCGTATGTTACCGGACGAGGGAAAATTATGATCCGTGGAAAAGCCGATATAGAAGAGATTGGGCAAGGGAAAACGGCAATCATTATCACTGAACTTCCGTACCAGGTAAATAAGGCACTGCTCGTTGCGCGCATTGCAGATCTTGCAAAGGAGAAGAAGATTGAAGGAATATCGGATCTTCGCGATGAATCGGATAGAAGAGGACTCCGAATCTATGTCGAGCTGAAACGAGACGTTACTCCAAAAAAAGTGCTAAATAATCTTTTTAAACACACGTCCCTACAAACAACCTTTCCCGTGAACATGGTTGCGCTTGTTGATGGGACGCCACAAACACTTAATCTGAAATTAATTCTTGAAGAATACCTCAAACACCGCTACTTCGTCGTTAAGAAACGTTCGGAATTTGAGCTCAGACAAGCAAAAGCGCGCCTCCATATTCTCGAAGGCCTGAAAATCGCCGTTGACCATATCGATGCCGTCATTAAAGCAATCCGCGAATCACGGACACAGGAAGATGCGAAGAAAAATTTGATGGAGAAATTCAAGCTGTCTGAGATTCAATCTGTAGCAATCCTTGATCTACAGCTTCGCCGCCTTGCAGCACTCGAACGGCAGAAAATCGAGGATGAACTGCTGATGGTGAAAGAAACAATAGCCTATCTTGAGGATCTCCTGTCACATCCTGAGAAAATACTGACTGTCATCAAAGACGAGTTAGATAATCTCAAGCAAAAATACGCAGATCCCAGACGGACCAAAGTTTTTAAAAGTAAAGTCGGTGAGTTCTCAGAAGAAGACCTCATACCAAACGAACCCACAGTTGTCACGCTCACACAAACAGGATATATCAAACGACAATCAATGAATAGTTTTCAAACACAACATCGAGGAGGAAAAGGAGTAAGAGGCATGACAACCAAAGAAGAAGACACGATAATGCATATTAAATATGCGCAGACCCATGACAACCTGCTTTTCTTCACCAATAAGGGAAAAGTCTACCAGCTGCGGGCATACGAAATCGCAGAAAGTAGCGGATCGAGTAAAGGACAGGCTGTTGTCTATCTCTTA
>JACQKR010000007.1 GCA_016204425.1 Candidatus Levyibacteriota bacterium | reverse complement strand
TTTTTCCAATTCAAAAAAGAATACAAATAATACTGCAGATGAAACTACTTCAGAACAAAATAATACATCCTCACCTGTTCCACAGACAGTTAACAGACAGGCTTCGTTTGCAATATTTACCAACGGAACTTTTCGAGTCTTTACTGCCTCGATGTATCATAACCTCTCCGAAGATGTCTTTATTCAATCAGATAATCCCAATCTTGTTCATGTTAAAAAAGTCGGAACAACATGGGGCGACTTTTTTAGAACTTTACCGTTTGAATTGACAAGAAATTGTTTAACAACAGGCACGAAAGAAACCTTCTGTAGCAAAGGCGAAAATAGTTTGGTTTTTTATCTCAATGGAGTGAGGGTGGATGATGTATTGGATCGAGAAATCCAAGCAAACGACCAACTGCTTATTTCCTATGGAACACAAAAGAGGGAAGAAATTCAAAATCAATTGCAAAAACTCAGAGAGCTTGTTGAAGAAAAGCAGTAGTTCCTCACCTCCTCGCACCCAGGTTTTCGCATGTACGTTTGGGTAGCTCTGCAGGTTTTTTTGTTTCGTAGTATACTAGTAACCCGGTGAAAAAGGTTTTGCTACTTTTCGGACTTCTGCTGCCGTTTCTTTTTCTCCTTCCCTATGGATTCGGTTCTCTGAAGCAAAAAATACAGCACGATTTTTCCCAAGTAGTACCGACACATATCCCATCCCCGACACCGACATGGCAACCAGTGAGACAGACGCGAGAGAAGCAATCGATATTTATTCCCTACTGGGCAGTAAAAAAAGATGATGTATTTCAGCTGTATGATCGCCTGCTGTACTTTGGCATAACCTCAGATGATGACGGTGTTTCTAAAAATGAGGCGGGGTATCAGAATCTTGCTGCGTTTTCACGTATTGCGCCACAAGAGAGTGAAAAAATATTGACGTTTCGCATGACAGATACGCAGACAAATTTTTCTTTACTCGATAACGAAGTATTAAAAAAAAGAGTAATAGAACAAACCATATCTTTGGCAAAACAATATAACTTTTCAGGAATCGCACTTGATCTTGAAGTGAATGCGCTTCCTTTTGACTCGGTTGTAAAACAGATAAATACCTTTGTGAAGGATTTTTCGTCCGCTGCAAAAAAAGATGACCTTTCCGTAGTGCTCATTTTGTATGGAGATATATTTTATCGGGTACGGCCAATTGAAGTGAAGACGGTTGCGTCTTATGCTGATGAAGTAATGATCATGGCGTATGACTTGCATAAAATACGCGGTGAGCCGGGTCCTAATTTTCCTCTAACCGGAAAACAGGCGTGGGGGTATGATTTGCAGGCAATGCTTGATGACTATCTCCGTTTTATACCGCCTGAAAAAATGAGTATAATTTTTGGCATGTACGGGTATGACTGGGAGGTTGACGAGAAAGGAAAAACGATAGGAAATGGAAGCATCATGACAGTTAATAAAGCGGAAAAGACCTTTTCCCCAACCTGTTCGTTGTCTGACTGCAGCATTATTCGAGATCCATCAGCTCATGAATCAAAGATTACCTATACCGATCAAGATGGGACACGACACATCGTCTGGTATGAAGACGAAAAGTCAGCAGAGCAGAAGAAGGCGTATTTGAGAAACCGAGGCATCCAATCATTTTCGTATTGGGCATATTCGTATTTTTAATTATCCCATTGCAACAGATGACATACATTATATAATAAGAGCATGACGAAGGTTATTGGTGGAATACTCGTTGTTGCGTTGCTTGCCTCGCTCGCCGTGCTTTTTTTCATCAACTCCGGAAAGAAGCCGCAATCAGGATTACCGCAAATTTCAAGAGTGACAACCCCGGGTACCAAGCAAGCGCAGCCATCAACAACACAGACGCCGGCTCAGGAACAAAGATATACCGTCAAAGTATTCTTTGTTAAGATTGATGATAACGGAAAAACAGGAAGGAAAATCGGCTGTAACGATAGTCTTATCCCCGTGACGCGAAGTGTTGTTTCAAAGGATTCCGCGCTGAAAGTAGCGCTCACCGAGCTTTTGACGAAAAAAGACGGAGAACCGGGACTCTATAATGTTTTCACCCAATCGGATCTGACTGTGGAGAATGCGATTCTGGAAAATGGGAAAGCGACAATCTATTTGAAGGGAACATATTCATTCGGCGGTGTATGCGATACGCCACGGTTCAAAGAACAGCTTATTGAAACGGCAAAACAGTTCGGAGATGTTAAAGATGTCTCTTTCTTCATCAATAATATTCCGCTTGATAAAGCTCTTTCAGCAAAAGGATAACGTCATTTTCCGACAATTTTCTTACTTCTTGTTAAACTACTTTTCATTTTGTTATTTAGGGTATTGACGTCAGGTTCAAAATGTTGTATTATTATGCGTAATCTCATTTCAGTTGAGAAATGGGGTTTCTTTTTTTCTTTAGAGGTTACATTATGGCTGATAAATATCAAAGAACGAAACCACACGTCAATATCGGAACAATTGGTCACGTCGATCACGGCAAGACCACAACAACCGCAGCAATTGCGACAGTCCTTTCTAAAAAAGGTATGGCAACTGCTAAGAAATACGAAGATATCGATAATGCCCCGGAAGAAAAAGCCCGCGGAGTCACGATTAACATTTCCCATATCGAATACGAAACAGAAAAACGCCACTATGCACATATTGATGCCCCAGGACACGCAGATTACATCAAAAACATGATCACCGGCGCCGCACAAATGGATGGCGCCATTTTAGTTGTTTCTGCACCTGACGGCCCAATGCCACAAACTCGAGAGCATATCCTTCTTGCGTATCAAGTTGGTGTCCCTGCAATTGTTGTTTTCTTAAACAAGACAGACATGGTACAAGACGCAGAGCTTCTTGACCTTGTCGAAATGGAAGTTCGAGAACTGTTAACAAAATATAAATATCCAGGAGACACAACGCCAATTATACGAGGCAGTGCACTTAAAGCGCTCAATGGAGATGCAGAAGCAGAGAAGCAAATTGAAGAGTTGATGAAGACAGTTGATGAGTATATTCCAACACCGACCCGTGCTTTGGATAAACCATTCCTTATGCCGGTTGAGGATGTTTTCTCTATCAAAGGGCGTGGAACAGTCGTAACAGGTAGAATCGAGCGGGGTATTGCGAAGGTCAATGATACTGTTGAGATAGTCGGTATGAAGAAAACAACATCTTCAGTAGTTACCGGAGTCGAAATGTTCCGTAAGCAGCTCGATGAAGGGCAAGCGGGAGACAATGTCGGTTTACTTCTCCGAGGAATTGAAAAAGACGATGTCGAGCGGGGACAAGTTATTGCAAAGCCGGGTTCAATTACTCCTCATACGGAATTTGAAGCAGAAGCATATATCCTTACAAAAGAAGAAGGCGGACGCCACACACCATTCTTTACCGGATACCGGCCACAATTCTATATCAGAACAACTGACGTAACAGGAACAGCGACACTTCCACAAGGAGTGGAAATGGTCATGCCGGGAGATAATACAAAAATGACAGTTAAGCTCATTGTGCCGGTCGCACTTGAGGAAGGACTTCGGTTTGCTATTCGAGAAGGTGGAAAAACAGTTGGAGCTGGTGTCATTAGCAAGATTATTGCTTAATGATTATGTTCTTTAACAGTCTGTTGGTACATAGAACATCCTATCAAGTTACACTTTTTGCAATATGCCAAAAGGAAGAATTCGAGTCAGACTTAAAAGTTATGACGCACGCGTTATCGACGCATGCTGTCAGCAAATTTTAGATACGGCAATTCGAACCGGAGCTAAGATTGTGGGACCTGTCCCCTTACCTACCCAAAGAAGTGTTTACGCAATAAATAAGTCACCATTTATCGATAAGGACGCGCGAGATCATTTTGAAATCAGAGTACACAAGCGACTTATTGATATCGTTTCACCAACAGACAAAACTATTGACAGTCTTACGCATTTAGAATTACCAGCAGGTGTTGATGTCGAAATAAAAATGTAGGCCGACGAGGGGAGGTACTACATCAGAGGTACATTTGATGCCCAAACTTTTATTTATTATCAAGAGTATGACGGTAGTCAAAGCCGATTGAGGCACGAAATATCATTCCGGTATTATACCGGACTGAATATAAGAAAACGAGGTAGCCTACATGGCTATCTTTTTTTGTAGAAATGATTTTATATGGTACAAATATTAGTTGGAAAAAAAATTGATCAGACCCAAATGTTCCTGACCGACGGAACACGTCTCCCTGTGACAAAAATTGATGCGACGGGAAATGTTGTCGTGCAAATAAAATCACAGGACAAAGACGGGTATACAGCTTACCAGGTAGGATTTGGCTTTAAGAAAAAGCCAACAAAAGCACTTATTGGTCATCTGAAAAAGGCGAATTTGCAAGAAACAAGTTCGCCTGCTTTTTTTCATGAGATACCAATTACTGGCGAAGAGCTCAAGGCGGGAGATACTATAGTAGTTGCTGCAGTATTCAAGCCGGGAGACATCGTCAAAGTGACAGGAACATCAAAAGGAAAAGGATTTGCAGGAGGAGTAAAACGTCATCAATTCAAAGGTGGGCCTCGAACACACGGGCAGTCAGACAGGGAGCGTGCTCCAGGATCTATTGGACAAACGACAACGCCCGGACGAGTCTATAAAGGGAAGCGAATGGCAGGACACATGGGGCATGAGAAGGTAACGATTACCAATCTTTGTGTTCTTGACGTCGTTGAGAATATGCTTCTTGTGAAAGGTCTCATTCCCGGAATTAGAAACAGTATTGTCTATATTGAGAAAACGGGAGAAGAGAAGAAGTTTATTCCCCTTTTGAAGGACGAGCCTGTCCGCAATGCTTCGCAACCCGCTCGCAACGATTCGCGTAGCGTTTCGGGCGAGAGCGATGCAGGCGGGGAAAAGAAAGAAGAAAACGCATCGCAGACACAAGCATCAGAGGTAGCAGAAGCTCCAGTTGAAGAACCAAAGCAGGGAGAGAAGGAAGTTGCAGTGGCTGCACAAAATGAAGAAATACCAGAAGTAACAGAGCAACAGGAAGAGAAATCAGAAGAAAAACAAGAGCAGCCTGAACAAGCGAAAGAAGAAGAAAAAGGAAAGGAGAAAGATTCACATGCCAGCTAAAAAGATAACGGCGACAATAAAGAAAACATCTCCGGCAAAAGTGAAGAAAAATGAAGCAGCAGCAACGGTTGCAGCCAAGAAAGAGACAGGAATAACAGCAAATGTTCTTGACGTACAGGGAAAAGTTGTTGGGAAGGTAACGCTTCCTTCATCAATTTTTGGTTCAAAAGTGAATAATATCCTGATTGCTCAGGCAGTTCGTGTCTATTTGGCAAATCAGAGACGGGGAACCGCATCGACAAAGTCACGAGGGGAAGTGGATTTGACAACAGCGAAGTGGTATCGTCAGAAAGGAACAGGAAGGGCACGACATGGCGCAAAGAGTGCGCCGATTTTCGTTAAGGGTGGCGTGGCATTTGGTCCGAAGCCTCATGATTTCTCACTGAAGATGCCACAAAAGATGAAGCAGCGGGCGCTTTTCTCCTCTCTTTCAGGCAAATTGCAGGAGGGAAATGTCCGGATTGTAGCCGGCCTTGGACAAATACCGCCAAAAACGAAAGAAGTTGTCGCAATGCTGAAAAGTTTGGCGCTGGACGATAGGAAAAATTCTGTATTGTTGATCACCGGCCAAGAAAGAGAAAATATCGTTCGGGCCGGAAAAAATATTGAGGCTGTAACAATCATTCCTGCAGCACAACTGAATACGTATGAAGTGTTACGAAGTAAAACAGTGATTTTTATGAAGGAATCTGTTGATGAAATGAAAAAACATTTTCTGAAGGAGTAAGTATGCACACGTTACACATTATTAAACGACCATTAATTACGGAAAAATCAATGACTGATGCAACAGCCGGAAAATTCACCTTTCTTGTTGATCGGAGTGCCCATAAAAATGCTATAAAAAATGCCGTTGAGAAAACATTCAGCGTCCATGTGACTGCTGTTGTGACCAGCATGGTAAAAGGGAAAACGAAACGAACGGGAAAGAGAAGAACAGAGGTTGTTGAGGGAGCGGTAAAGAGAGCAACGGTGACACTTGCAACAGGTGAGAAAATCGCACTGTTTGACATAGGAGCAACAAAATGAAGTTAAAAACGATAAAAAAGAAACATTCGGGACGGGATGCACAAGGACACGTCGCAGTCCGTCACCAAGGCGGACAGCATAAACGATTTATGCGCTCGATCGATTTTCGACGTGATAAACGCAATGTGCAGGGTGTTGTCGTGAGCATTGAGTACGATCCAAATCGCAGCTGTGACATCGCGCTTATTCACTATACCGATGGTGACAAGCGGTATATCCTTGCACCGGAGGGGTTAAAGCTGCGGGATACTGTCATCGCGGCAGACACAGCAGACCCACGTGTTGGAAATGCGTTGCCTCTTTCTCAAATTCCGGTTGGGACATTTGTCCATAATATTGAGCTGACACCGGGTAAGGGTGGGCAGCTCGCCCGAGGCGCCGGGACAAGTGCTATAATACAGGCACGTGAAGATGGCTTTATTCATTTGAAATTGCCATCGACTGAGATCCGGAAAGTACAGGAGATTGGGTATGCAACTGTCGGACAAGTTGGTAACATCGATTGGAAGAACCGTGTAATCGGTAAAGCAGGACGCAGTCGCAACATGGGGATTCGGCCCACGGTTCGAGGAGTCGCACAAAACCCCAGATCACATCCGCATGGCGGTGGAGAAGGACGAAGCGGTATCGGCATGCCCTCTCCTAAGACGTTTGCCGGACAAAAAGCAGTTGGGAATACACGAAATAAAAAGAAATTTTCTAATAAATATATATTACAGAGGAGAAAAAAGAAGCATAGCTAAATAGCTACATGGCTAAAATAGTTGAAAATTTTCGAATAACTATTTAACCATGTAAGCAATATAACTATCTAACTATTTTACGTTTATGAGTCGATCAAGTAAAAAAGGGCCATTTATTGACCCGAAATTATTATTAAAAGTACAAAAACAGAAACAGTCCGGAGATAAGACGCCAATTAAGACCTGGTCGAGGGCAACTGAGATCCCGCCGGATTTTGTCGGCCACACCTTTGCGGTCCATAACGGCAGAATATTTATTAACGTTTTTGTTATGGAGCCGATGGTTGGACACCGTCTTGGTGAATTTTCTCCGACGAGAACATTTCGAAGTCATGGCCGAGTTGTAGCAAGGGAGATTTCAAAGACATAACCTATGGAAGTACAAGCAATGAGCAAATCAGTTCGAATAAGTCCAAGAAAAGCACGTATCGTCGCTGACGCTGTCCGGAATTTGTCAATTACCGATGCGTTGAATGCGCTTAAAGTGATTCGGAAACGAGGGGCACGCCCGATTGCAAAAACAATCCAAAGCGCTGTTGCAAATGCAGTCAATAACGCGAAGCTTGAGCAAGCAAATTTAATGATTGCAAAAATTGATATTGATGAAGGAACAGCATTTAAACGGTACCATCCATCCACAAGGGGCAGGATCCATCCGTATAAAAAGCGGACGAGCCATATCCTGGTTGTATTAAAGGAGGTAAAAAATGGGACAAAAAGTTAATCCACATCTCATTCGATTAAAGACAGTTTTCGATTGGGATAGTCGTTGGTTTGACGAGAGGCGTTACCGCGAGACAGTGCTTGAAGATCATATACTTCGCAAAACACTGATAGAACGTCTTCGATCAGCAGGAGTCGCAAAAGTAGAAATTGAACGGTCAATCAATAGTGTGAAGATCATCGTTTTTGTTTCACGACCTGGTGTTGTCATCGGTCGGGGTGGAAGTGGTCATGAAGAACTGAAAAGATTTGTGGCTGCATTTTTTAAAGAGCACCGAAAGGAAAAACAGAAGCCGAAAGTTGATATACAAATTGAGCCTGTTAAAGAGCCGAATCTTGATGCAGTTCTTGTTGCACGGAATGTTGCCGATCAAATCTCAAAACGATTGCCGTTTAAGCGAGTCTTGAATCAGAATGCCGAGCGGGTTATGGCATCCGGAGCAAAAGGCGTGCGCATTATGCTCTCAGGGAGAATCGGTGGTTCTGATATCGGAAGGCGTGAGAAGATCCAGCAAGGAACAGTTCCGCTTTCAACAATTCGGGAAAATATCGCATTTGCGGCGCTTCCAGCAATGACAAAAAAAGGATATATAGGAGTAAAGGTTTGGATTAACAGACCGGAAGGGAAGTAAGTTTAAAGTTCAAAATGCAAAGTTAAAA
>JACQKR010000064.1 GCA_016204425.1 Candidatus Levyibacteriota bacterium | reverse complement strand
GTCATCTATAATATGAATATACAAAATACACTTGAGAATTTAGAAAAATACATAGAAGAACAATATGATTGATAGCCAGGACATCATAAAACAGCTCGAAACCAAACTTCGAGATTACTCATCAGACACAAAGCAGCAAAACGTCGGAACAGTTGAGAAATATCTCGACGGAGTTACCACAGTATCAGGGCTCTCCAAAGCGATGATGGGAGAACTGATTGAATTTGAAAACGGCAGTACAGGTGTTGTCCTAAACCTTGATGAAGACTCTGTTTCAATTATTCTTCTTGATCGTGCAACTGAAATTAGGGAAGGTGACCAGGTAAAAACCACGGGAAAACTTCTCAGTATTCCGGCCTCTGCTGATCTGCTCGGTCGAGTCGTCAATCCGCTAGGGTTACCACTTGATGGGAAACCGGGATTGAAAAAAGGAGTCGATATGCCGCTTGAGAGAATCGCAGCAGGTGTCGTTGCGAGAGAACCTGTAGACACACCGTTAAAAACGGGAATCAAGGCTATTGATGCGATGATTCCAATTGGGCGTGGACAGCGCGAGCTTATCATCGGAGATCGAGGCCTTGGGAAAACCGCAATCGCGATTGACACTATCATAAATCAAAAAAATGCAAAGAAAGAAAAACGGGTAATCTGCATCTACGTTGCAGTTGGCCAAAAACAAAGCACTGTTGCGCAAATCATCAGTAGGCTGCAAAGCGAAGGCTCAATGGAATATAGTATTGTCGTTGCGGCGAATGCATCAGACCCGGCAACCCTGCAATACCTTGCTCCGTATGCCGGGACTGCAATTGCAGAATTCTTTCTTGAGAAAGGCGAAGATGTCTTAATTGTCTATGATGACCTGACAAAACACGCATGGGCATATCGTCAGATATCACTCGTTCTTGGCCGACCTGCAGGAAGAGAAGCATATCCAGGCGATATTTTCTATCTTCATAGTAGGCTTCTCGAAAGATCGGTCAGATTAAATAAGAAAAACGGAGGAGGATCAATTACTGCACTTCCAATCATCGAAACACAGGCGGGAGATATATCGGCGTATATTCCAACAAACGTTATTTCTATTACCGACGGACAAATTTTTCTTGAAAACGATCTTTTTAACGCAGGTATTCGCCCGGCAATAAATGTCGGAATCTCAGTATCCCGCGTTGGGACCGCTGCACAAACAGGAGCAATGAAATCAGTTGCCGGAAAGATGAAGCTTGAGTTAGCACAGTTTCGAGAATTAGCAGCGTTTGCCCAGTTTGGAAGTGAGCTTGATCCGGAAACGCTGAAGCAACTTGAGCGCGGAAAACGTATCACAGAATTATTTAAACAATTACAGTACCATCCAATGCCGGAACAATTTGAAGTGCTCAGTATCATCGCCGTAACTCGAGGATATGTCGATGATATACCCTCCGAATCAATTTCCCGATTTGAAGAAGAGCTTCACGAATTTGCGAAGAAAAAACAACACGTAAAAACCATGGAAAGACTTGCGACAGGTGAAAAATTAAAAGACGACGAACTTAAGGAAATTGACAAAATGCTAAGTGAGTTTAAAAAAGCCTTCTCCGCATAAGGGAAGAAGAGCAGCACGTTCCCGCTGTAAGCGGGATTGGATTTACTCCAAAGTGCGTCGAGAAGAAACCGCAGGTTTCGTCTCGAAATTACATAAATAGTATGGCAACACTTATTTCATTACGAAGAAGAATACGGGCATCAATGAATGTCTCCAAAACAACGAGAGCAATGCAGATGATTGCTGCTTCCAAATTAAAACGCGCACAGGATGCTGCCCTCTCTTCACGCCCGTACGTGAAACGATTGTCAGATCTTGTACAAGATATTTCACAAAAAGTTGAGGATAAAACAATTCATCCTTATATTCATCAAGAAACAGACAGTAAAAAAACGCTTATTGTTGCTTTATCTCCCGATAAAGGGCTTTGTGGAAGCCTGATTACAAATCTTATCCGTGAATTTCTTAGCTTCACAAAAGAAAATCCGTCTGCTACATATATTGTTTGCGGCAAAAAACTCGAAGCACAAGTTGCAAAATTGCCAAACGAGGTACTTGCATCTTTCGTTTTTGGAACAACTTTACCGAAATTTGAAGCTGTCTTCCCTATCATCCAACTTATCAACGATCTGTATATAAATAAAAAAATAAGCTCAGTCAAAGTACTCTACACGGATTTCTCGAGTATTTTTTCTCAGGTTCCAAAGGTGGCGACTCTTCTCCCGATTACTCTCTCTCAACCGGAAGTTACAGAAAAATCACAGAAGAAATCACAGCTGTATGAACCTGGCGTCAATGAAATACTCCCATCAATGCTCAAGCACTATATTGAGATGGCGCTGTATCAATTCTTACTCGAGAGTTACCTCTCGGAGCAGGCAAGCAGAATGATCGCGATGCAGAACGCGACAAACAATGCAAAAGATATAATAGAAGCACTGAAATTAGAATATAATAAAACCCGGCAATCCAAGATTACGAGCGAATTGCTTGATATTACCGGTTCAAGACGAGCACAACAATATGGCGAACAATAAAACAAACAGCAAAGACGGAAAAGTGGTCAGGGTACAAGGCCCTGTCGTAGATGTTTATTTCGAAGACAGCTTGCCGCTCATTCACGAAGCGCTCATCATTGACCTTCCGAATAAAGAACAGCTCGTTCTGGAAGTCGAATTTGAAATCGGCGACAAAGAAGTAAAGACACTGGCGTTTGGATCGACAGAAGGTCTCGCACGGGGCATGAACGTAAGGCAAACAGGCAAACCGATTCAGGTTCCTGTGGGAAATAAAACACTTGGAAGAATATTCAATGTTTTAGGCAATGTCATTGACGGGGAGAAATTCGATACAAAAGGAATTGATTTTGAATCCATTCATAAAGCACCTCCAAGCCTCACAGACCAGGAGACAACACCGCAAATTCTTGAAACCGGAATAAAAGTCATCGATCTTGTCGCACCTTTCACCAAGGGAGGAAAAATAGCAGTGTTCGGTGGAGCGGGAGTCGGCAAAACAGTTGTTGTAAAAGAACTGATCCGAAATATTGCCATGGAACATAAAGGACATTCTGTTTTTGCAGGCGTTGGAGAACGAACGCGGGAAGGGACAGATCTGTGGCTGGAGATGAAAGAGGCAGATGTTATGGACAAAACAGTGATGGTGTATGGCCAAATGAACGAGCCACCCGCAAACAGACTCAGAGTAGCACTATCAGCGCTCACTATGGCGGAGTATTTCAGAGATAAAAAAGGAGAGGATGTACTGCTCTTTATTGACAATGTCTTCCGGTTTGCGCAAGCCGGTTCTGAGGTATCAGCACTCCTTGGACGTATGCCATCGGCTGTAGGATACCAACCAACTTTGGCTACTGAAATAGGCTCCCTTCAGGAGCGGATTACAAGCACGAAAAAAGGGTCTATCACCTCCGTTCAAGCGGTCTATGTGCCGGCAGATGATTATACCGATCCTGCTCCGGCAACTATTTTTGCGCATCTTGACGCGACGATCACTCTTGAGAGATCAATTGCAGAGCAGGGTATTTACCCGGCAGTTGATCCACTGACCTCATCCAGTCGAATCCTTGACCCGAACATAGTAGGCGCTGAGCATTACAACGTCGCACGAGGGGTGCAGCGAGTCCTCCAACGATACAAGGACCTTCAAGACATTATCGCAATTCTCGGTATCGACGAATTGTCAGATGAGGATAAACGAATTGTGGCGAGGGCACGAAAGATCCAGCGCTTCCTGAGCCAACCGATGTTCGTTGCCGAAGTCTTCACCGGACAACCCGGAAAATATGTCAAAATAGCCGATAATGTCCGAGGGTTTAAAGAAATCCTTGATGGAAAACATGACGACCTTCCGGAATCTGCATTCTACATGGTAGGTGGCATTGAAGAAGTGGTTGAAAAAGCGAAAAAAGCAAAATAATGTATGCAACTGCAGATAATTACCCCAGAAAAAATTGTTTTTGATGAAGAGATAGATGAGCTCGTTGTCCCTACTGTTCGAGGGGAAATTGCAATTCTCCCGCATCATGTTAATTTGCTCACGCAAATCGCTCCTGGAGAAATGACGATAAAACAAAAGCAAAAATCACATCACATGGCTGTCGCGGGAGGATTCTTGCAGATTGCCGATGATACCGTCTCAATCCTTGCAGATTTTGCCGTTCGGTCAGAAGAAATTGATGCGAAGAAAGCACTTGAAGCACAACAGAGAGCTGAGGAAAAAATCAAAAATCAAAAAGAACATATGAGTGAGCGAGACTTTGAGCTCGTACAGGCTGATATGCGACGTGCTATACTACAGCTGAAGGTCGCCAGGAAGCGTCATAGAGGCGCACCTATCTCTTAATGCCATGCAGACAGTTTTCTTTGACCCTACGCGAACCTACGATGACAATTTCGACAATGGTCCGTTCCCTCAACTCGCCAACGAAGCACCAAAGAGGAAAATAACCAAGAAATACAAGTTTCTTGATTTTGAGATTAACCTTCCTTTTGGTATTCCGGCCGGACCATTACCTACCTCAAAACATATAAAAGCCGCATTTGACTATGGATTCGATGTTTCTCACTATAAAACGCAACGAAGTACTGTTTTCCCAGTCAACCAATTCCCAAATGTCCTCTATATTGACGTCGAAGGAGATCTAACTTTAGAAAAGGCGAAAAAGCCACTCGTTGGCCGATCCGAGATGACAAAAGATCCAAAGGAAATAACGATTACAAATTCATTCGGTAATCCCTGTCGTGGTACTGAGTTTTGGCAGGAAGATATGAAAAAAGCGGTAAGCTATGAAAAAGATGGACAACTTATGATAGCAAGCGTCGTCGGCACGATAAAAAAAGGCTTCAGCGACGAAGATTACTACGATGATTTTGCCTATACTGCAAAGCTTGCAAACGAGACCGGGGTGAAAGTAATTGAAGTAAATCTTTCCTGTCCGAATGTTGCCAATGAGGGTATTATTTGCTTCGCGCCTGATGCGGTTGTAGCAATCTGCAGAAAATCAAAAGAAGCGATCGGCAACACTCCCCTTTTGGCAAAGGTCGGATATTTCTCCAAAGACCAAGAAGAACTCCTTGAAACAATCATTAAAAAAACCAAGCCATTTGTATCGGGATGGGCAGCGATTAACACGATTCCAGCGCCTGTCGTTGACACGCAAGGCAACCAGGCACTTCCCGGGCCAAATCGTCTGCAAAGCGGTATTTGTGGCGCAAGTATTAAATGGGCTGGTATTGACATGGTCAGACGCCTGACAATGATTCGTGAAAAACTCGGACTCGACTTTGGGATTATCGGTGTTGGTGGCGTCATGACGCCTCACGACTTTTTTGAGTACCGCAAAGCTGGTGCAGACGTTGTACAATCAGCAACAGGTGCCATGTGGAATCCGAATTTAGCGCACGAAATTTGGCAAGAAGAAAACCGGAAATGAGCTTTTTACAAAAACTGGAAACAGCGATTCAAAAAAACAATTCCCTCCTTTGTGTCGGACTTGACCCTGATTTTGATAAACTGCCAAACAGCCTTAAGTCAAAACACAATCCACTTTTTGAATTTAACAAAGAGATTATTGAAAGTACCCAAGACCTTGTGTGCGCATTCAAACCGCAAATTGCGGGATACAGTGCCTTGGGAGCTCAGGGATTAGAAATTCTTGAGCAAACAATCCATTACCTTAAAACAAATTACCCAGATATTCCTCTTATACTGGATGCAAAACGAGCTGATATTGGAAGCACGTCTGAAAAATACGCCCAAGAAGCATTCGATGTCTTTGAAGCAGATGCAGTAACTGTTAATCCCTATTTAGGCAAAGATGCGCTTCTCCCCTTCCTGCAAAGAAGAGAAAAAGGCGTTATCGTTCTCTGTCGCACATCGAATAAGGGTGCCGCTGATTTCCAAAGTCTGGATACCAACGGGGAACCTTTGTATATAAAAGTTGCCAGAGCGGTTGCAGAATGGCACGAGGAATTTGGCAATTGCTTGCTTGTTGTTGGAGCAACGTGGCCTGAGGAGATGAAAAAGATTCGTGAAATTACAAAAAATATGTTTTTCTTAGTCCCCGGTATCGGTGCCCAAGGGGGAGATCTTCCCGCAACAGTAAACTCGGGATTGCGAGAGGATAAGTCTGGATTGATTATTCACTCGTCTCGTGCAATACTATACGCATCAAGCGGTTCGGATTTTGCAACGAGAGCAAAAGAAGAGGCAACAAAACTACGGGAAAAAATTAACAAGTATAGACATGAACCCTACTAATATTCTAGACATTTTAAAAACTACTGGAGCCATTATCACTGATGATCACTTTGTACTTACATCTGGTAGACATTCTTCAACATATATTAATAAGGACGCTATGTACCCTCACACCATATATACATCTGAGGTGGGAAAAATGTTTGCTGAAAAGGCAAAGGGGTTTCTTATTGATGTAGTTGCAGCCCCTGCTTTAGGAGGTATTATACTTTCACAGTGGACCGCATACCATCTCAGTAAATTATTAAACAGAGATATTCTCGGAGTCTATACAGAGAAAACGCTTGAAAAAAGTCAAATATTTACCCGTGGGTATGACAAATTAGTCAGAGGAAAACATGTATTAGTTGTTGAGGATCTAACAGCAACAGGAGGATCTGTTAAAAAAGTAATCAGTAGTGTCAAAGAACACGGTGGGATCGTAAGTGCTGTTGGCGTTATGGTAAACAGAGACCCTAAACACATAAATGCAGAAATGATGGGAGTTCCATTCTTCGCTCTTGGAGATCTGTTCGTCGAAAGTTACACTCCTGAGGATTGTCCATTATGTAAAGATTCTGTCCCGATCAATATTGATGTTGGACACGGAAAGAAGTTCCTCGAAGAAAAGCAAATATCTGGCTGAAGCTTGCTCTTTACCACTGAATCTCATAGAATATAGACTACCAAATGAGTCCCGCCGAAGTAACTCAGTGGTAGAGTAGCTCTTTCGTAAAGAGCAAGTCGTGGGTCCGAATCCCACCTTCGGCTCCAACAATCTATGACACGTTCTCGTCTATCAACCAACAAACAAGAAAAAGCAAAAAAAAACTTGCTGCTTGCTCTTCTGGGAATAATCATACTTTTTCTTCTCGTTCTCTTTTTCGGAGGCCCACTCTTGATAAATCTCAGCTTGATCTTTGAAAAGTCGAGAGATACTAATACAGCATCAAAAAAAGATGCAAGCTATCTCTCGCCTCCTGTTCTTGATCCGTTATTTTCGGCTACCAACAGTGCCACTGTTACCATTCATGGAACCGGGGATGAAAAAACTTCAGTAATACTCTTTGTTAATGATGAAGAAACGGATGAAGTTGAAATAAATGATGACAGAGATTTTTCTTTTGAAGAGGTGAAGCTAAAAAAGGGAGAGAATGAAATAAAAGTAAAAGCAAAAGACAGGGATGATAATGAAAGTAATTTTTCAGAACCACTTACTATTTCCTTCATTACAGAGCCACCGAGCCTTGACATTACTTCCCCCGGCGATGGAAAACAGTACGAGAAAGAATTTAATACCGCCCAAGTGACGGGAACAACCGACTCAAAAACACGAGTGACGGTAAATGGATTTTGGGCAGTGATGAATGCAGATGGAAAATTTCAATACAACCTCCCCCTCAAAGAAGGTGAGAATGTGATTAAAGTTACCGCAACAGATACTGCAGGAAACAAAACAGAGAATGAAATTAAAGTTCGTTACGCTCCATAAGCGAGAAAATAATCACAAACCACAGAAGAATAAACGGATAAAAAAGTGTATTCAAAAAAAACGCGCTGACGAGAAGTCCAACGCCTGAGCTTGCAATCACAAATGCCAATGGATGTTTTTTTTTGATTTTCGTCCACACAACTTTATACATCCGGTAAAGCAAATTGCAGAATCCAAGAAACCCTACAATTCCTGTTGTTGCGAGAACAAAAAGATAGCTATTGTCTGTGCCTGCATCAGCATGGCTCGTTTGCCATATTGGTGACGTACGTATTCCGTATCTATTCTGGGCATAACGATATGCATTGAACCCGACGCCAAAAATTGGATGTTTACTTAGAATCAAAAGAGCATTTTGCATAGAATTGATTCGGGCAGATGTTGATGTTTTGCGAAATGGATTTATTCCTTCAACAAGGATATTCGAAAATGAAACTACGAGAAATAGTGCCAAAATAAGCATAATTGCGACAAACTTCTTATACCCGTACACAAATGCCATAACAAGACTTCCGGCAATGAACATAACGTACGCTGTCCTTGAATAAGTAAAGATAACGGCAAAGAGCGTTAAAGCGCTTACTATTCCGTAAAAAATCCGCTTGTAGAGCTCTTCTTTGCTAGCGTAGAAAAACTTGTACAGTACAAAAAATAAATAGAGCACAAATAGACATCCTGCGAAGTTTGGGTCAAGAAATGTTGAAAACATTCGGTAAAGATGATTATCCCACCCAATATATCCCAGGTTTCCAAGATCATTGTAAAAAAACATTTGCACATACCCCATGCCAACAATCATTAAACCAACGACGACAAGAAGTTTCTCAACCCTCTTTGCTGATGAACGACTCATGCTGAGAAGCACCCAATAGACTGAAACATAGAGTATCCATCTAAAAAGATACATTGACGAAACGAAAAGCTGTTCAGGTGAAAGTAAAAATGAATTAACGAAAAGTGACAGAGCAGACAACGCCGTAAATATTAGGAATGATTTTTGTAAAATGGATTTTACAAACCGAATCTTTCTTCTTGTCACAAGAACAATCCAAACGATTATCAGAAGAACAAGGGTGATGTCCAGAAAAGATATGGCTATGCTTTGCATTTGTATGCGCCCCAGATTTCCAAACCCAAATGCAATAAATACAAAGACAAAAAGTAAGCTCAATACATCCATAAACGGTCTCCATTTTTATAGAGCGTAACATCTGTTGTTTCGTTATGATATATTGCTGTCCAGTGAGAAAACTGCATCGGGAGCGCCGCGTGTTGTGTTGCAATATAAGAAAATGTATCTCCTTTTTTTACCCAGGACGAGTCAATAAACGGAAAATTAACATAATAAAGATTGTGAAACCCATACAAAAGAACTTTATCATTTGCACTTATGTGGTGTGCGAAATACCCATCCACATCATAAAAGTCTCCAAAAGAGAAATTTAGATTCTCCCGAAGAAATTTTTCTTTCGTTTGATATCCAAGTACTACAGGAATATTTTTGCTGACTGCGATACCTCTATATATGATTGTTATCATT